>NZ_VIVB01000011.1:0-230860 GCF_007828605.1 Pantoea sp. SJZ147 | reverse complement strand
CCTGACCCCATGCCGAACTCAGAAGTGAAACGCCGTAGCGCCGATGGTAGTGTGGGGTCTCCCCATGCGAGAGTAGGGAACTGCCAGGCATCAAATTGAAAACCTGCACGTTACTTCGGGCAGTTCTCTACTCGAAGAGAGTAGGACAAAAGCGAATGCTTTTGAACGCTGCAGAGCAGCGGCCCGAAGGGTGAATCATCGCGTGATTCATCAACTGCCAGGCATCAAATTAAGACCAGTACGCTGGTCGTGACCTTACCGGTGACGCGGAAGGGCGAAACACCTGATATCAGAACGTTTTTCTGATGTCAGTACAGAATCGGTGGAGCGGTAGTTCAGTTGGTTAGAATACCTGCCTGTCACGCAGGGGGTCGCGGGTTCGAGCCCCGTCCGTTCCGCCACCCTTTTTAGGGGCGTAGTTCAATTGGTAGAGCACCGGTCTCCAAAACCGGGTGTTGGGGGTTCGAGTCCCTCCGCCCCTGCCAGAAAGAGAAAAATCCTTTGCTTCGGCAAAGGATTTTTTTTTTGCCTGAAGAAAACTAAAAAAGAAAATCAGCCAGCAGAAACTGGCTTAATCCTCTTTCCCTCATCCCCTTAGTTCGGCACGACAGGAAACTTTAGCAACTGACGAATGTACGTTTGCTGATCGCTATTTTGTAGCCACACCGCATAAAGGGGTCGCACTGCGACAGAAGTATCAGGCATCACTATCAGATCGCTGTACAGGCTTTGCCAGAAATCGGGCAGGAACGCGCAGGCTCCCGTGGTATGCAACAATTCCCGCGTAACCTGCGCTGATGTCGTTGTTAACACCGGTACATCATCTCCGCCGGAGAGATAGCTTTGATGCTGATGAAAGTCGGCTCCCCATTCCACTTTAATGTAGTCATATTTCTCACGCTTTTCTGTCTGCCGTGAGCGAAAAAGCGCCAGTGAAATATGACCGATCTGCTGGCTGGTTAATTCATCCATCTTCGGTGCTTCAGTCGTAATCAATAAGTCCAGCTGACGCTCGTGTAGCTGCTTAACCAACAAATGACGCTGTGCCACACGCGCTTCCAGATGCAGGCTCTCACGGTTCTCATAGAGCGTCTTAAGCCAGGGTGTTAAGTAGGCCTCCCATAGCGAGGCACTGGCACCGATAGACAGCTCATGGTGCTGCTGCGTATGTGACACTTCTTTCTTGGCCATCAGCCATGTATTCATCAGACTTTCGGCATAGGGCAGCAGGCGCTCTCCTGCAGAAGTCAGACGTATATTGTTGCGATGTCGGGTAAAAAGATTAACCCCTAGCTGGTTTTCTAACTGGCGGATGCGAAAACTGACAGCAGACTGCGTTAAGTAAAGTGCTTCTGCAGCGCGCCCGAAATGGCGAGTTCTGCTCACTTCCAGGAAAGTTTTCAGTAATTCCGTATCCACATCGTTCTCCCAAAATTTGTTTGTCGTATAGATTTAAATGTTTTGTTTTACACTCTGTCAAGCCTATCTAATACTCCGCGCCATAAATCGCACGGCCATAAGAGAAACAGGAGCGTGTAACATGGCGGAAAGCTTCTCAACGGAAAATCGTTTCTTTGATAACAAACATTACCCACGCGGTTTTTCGCGTCATGGGGACTTTACGATTAAAGAAGCACAGCTACTTGAACGCCACGGTGTTGCTTTTAATGAGTTGGATCTTGCTAAACGCGAGCCGACGACAGAAGAAGAACGTTTGTTCATTGAGGTTTGTCGTGGCGTGCGTGAGCCGCAAACGGAAGCAGAACGTGTATGGTCCAAATACATGACACGTATCAAGCGTCCTAAGCGTTTTCACACGCTGTCAGGCGGTAAGCCACAGATGGACACCGTTGAAGACTACACCGAAAGCGACGATTGATGAGTAGGGGCGAAAGCCCCTTTTTACTGCATGCTTTTATGAAGATAGATCATCAGCCGGTCAATGCTACGATAACTGACGGCTTCCTGAAGATGGTGACGCGTAATCGTCTCTTCACCCGCTAAATCGGCCACGGTTCGAGCCACTTTCAGAATACGTTGCCACGCCCGTACCGATAAGCCCAACTGATTTAAAACCGACTCAAGCCATTTGGCATCCGGCGGCGTAATCTCACACCACTGTAGTACATCCGAATTCGCCAACTGGGCATTGATCTTTCCTGAGCGCGCCATTTGTATCTGACGTGCGGCGAGTACCCGTTCACGCACCTCCGCAGAGCTTTCCCCGGCATGACGTTGCTGACTCAACATTCCGGCAGGAAGTAAGGGCACTTCCAGGGACAGATCAAAGCGGTCGAGGAAAGGACCAGAAAGCTTGCCGAGATAGCGCAGAATCTGCTGCGGCGACGTACGGTTATGCTGGCCTTGATAGTGCCCGGTTGGGCTGGGATTCATCGCGGCGATTAACTGAAAGCGTGCGGGATAAACAACTTTTGCCCTGGCCCGTGAAATCGCCACCTCACCGGATTCAATGGGTTCACGTAATGCATCCAGAACGCTGCGCTGGAATTCAGGCAATTCATCCAGAAACAGCACGCCGTTATGGGCCAGCGAGATCTCCCCTGGACGGGGTAACGCACCGCCACCGATGAGAGCATACAGTGAAGCACTATGATGTGGCGCTCTGAAAGGCCGCTTACGCCATTGCTGATGCCACGGTCCGGCATTGCTCAGGCTGGCAATGGCTGCGCACTCTAAGGCTTCCTGATCGCTTAACGGCGGCATGATGCCGGGTAAGCGCGTGGCGAGCATGGTTTTGCCTGTTCCTGGCGGCCCAATCAGCATCAGGTTATGTCCCCCTGCGGCGGTAATTTCCAGGGCGCGCCGCCCCTGTTCCTGACCCACAATATCGCGGAGATCGTCTGTGATGATTTCATCGTGTTCCGTATGGGCGGCTGCAACAGCTAACTCACACTTACCGTGTAAAAAGGCACAGACTTCGATCAAGTGCGCAGCGACTAAGGTCGCACCTTTGCGGATCAAACCCGCGTCAGCCTGGTTTTCTGCCGAAAGGATGAGTTGTCGGTTGCCCTCAATCGCCGCCAACGCCGCCGGAATGGCACCCTGAACGCCGCACAGGGCACCGTTAAGGGCCAGTTCACCCAGAAACTCGTGCTGGTCGAGCTTGTCCGCAGGAAGCTGTTCAGAGGCCACCAGAATGGCGATAGCCATGGGCAAATCATAACGACCGCCTTCTTTAGGTAAATCTGCCGGGCCTAAGTTGATGGTGATGCGCCGGGCAGGGAAGTCAAAACCGCTATTTATGATGGCGCTACGGACGCGCTCACGCGCTTCTTTAACGGTGGTTTCAGGTAAACCCACCAGTGTCAGTGCAGGCAACCCGTTACTGATATGCACTTCAATCGTAACCAGCGGTGCTTCAACACCGATGGCTGCCCGCGTCAGCACCTTTGATAATGACATCGCCGCTCCCAAATACGGCAATTCTGCCCGCGGGATTCAGGTGCAGCGAAGGGTAAAACAGCGAAATGTATCTTGCCCCGCAAACTTTTCCTTCGTCATACATTGGATTTCTTATTTTGCAGAAGCGTGCTGTGAAACGACGAGGATGCGATCAGCGTCATTTTTTGTCAGCAGCAGCACCTGATGAAATACTCTTTTAATAACAAATTGATAACGAAAGAGTGCAGTCTGATGGAATAAAAAACCTGATAAAAAATGTTGTATTTAGCCTGCTAACTATGATAACTCTGTAGGCATTACTTCGAACGAGTGAAAGAATCGAATACGTTATGAAAGCCCTTCTACTAGTGATTAGCCTTGTCGTGATTAGCGTGGTGGTGATTATTAACCCACTGTGCGGGGCAACGCTTGGAGCAAGAAAGGCTTAAAAATCAAGCCAGAACTCTAAAAAACCCCCCGCACCGAAAGGTCCGGGGGTTTTTTTTTGGCCTGGCAAAAACTTAGTAAATCTGCAAGGAACAAACAATGAACAGTAGCATAAAATTCTGTTGTTCCCCTAAGGACACAGGAGAATAGCGATGACAGGTGCACAATGGGTAGTTCAGGCTTTACGCGCACAGGGCGTTGATATCGTATTTGGCTATCCTGGCGGTGCAATCATGCCAGTATACGATGCGCTATACGACGGCGGCGTGGAACACCTGTTGTGCCGTCATGAGCAGGGCGCCGTCATGGCCGCTATCGGCTATGCCCGTTCAACCGGCAAAACGGGCGTTTGCATTGCAACATCCGGCCCCGGTGCGACGAATCTGATCACCGGACTTGCCGACGCTATGATGGACTCCGTTCCGGTTGTCGCGCTAACCGGTCAGGTCTCTTCCGCGTTTATCGGTACAGATGCCTTTCAGGAAATCGATGTTCTTGGCCTGTCATTAGCCTGTACGAAACACAGTTTTATGGTTGAGTCGCTGGACGAGTTGCCTTCCGTCATGGCTGAAGCCTTTGCTATCGCTCAGTCCGGTCGCCCCGGCCCGGTTTTAGTGGATATTCCAAAAGATATCCAGATGGCAAAAGGCGAGCCTTCACCACAGTTGATGCCGGTCGAGGAAGTTATGTCGATGCCGCATCAGGCGATAGTGGAAGCACGGGCGATGATGGCTCAGGCCAAAAAGCCGATGTTATACGTGGGCGGCGGCGTGGGAATGGCGCAGGCGGTACCGGCACTGCGCGCCCTGGCGCAGGAAACCGGCATACCCGCGGTCGCCACGCTGAAAGGGCTGGGAAGTATTGATGCAGACAGCGATTTATATCTGGGTATGCTGGGCATGCACGGCACCAAGGCTGCGAATCTGGCCGTACAATCTTGTGATCTGTTAATTGCGGTTGGCGCACGTTTTGATGACCGTGTAACAGGCAAGCTGGACACCTTTGCACCGCTGGCAAGCGTGATTCACCTTGATGTCGACCCGGCAGAACTGAACAAGCTGCGCCGTGCGCATGTCTCGCTGCAAGGCGATCTTAACCACGTTCTGCCCGCCCTGAGCCAGCCTTTAGAGATTCAGGCATGGCGTGACGAAGTGACCGCACTGAAGGCACAGCATGCATGGCGCTACGATCATCCCGGCGAAGCGATCTATGCGCCGTTGTTATTGAAACAACTGTCCGACCGCAAGCCTGCCAACACCGTGATCACGACCGACGTCGGTCAGCACCAGATGTGGGCGGCCCAGCATATCTCCTGTGACGCGCCTGAAGATTTCATCACCTCCAGCGGATTAGGCACCATGGGCTTTGGCCTGCCCGCGGCGATCGGTGCGCAGGTTGCGCGTCCCAACGATACGGTGATCTGCGTCTCGGGCGATGGCTCAATCATGATGAACATCCAGGAGCTGGGCACGATCAAACGCGGTAAGCTGCCGGTAAAAATCTTGCTGCTGGATAACCAACGCCTGGGTATGGTCCGCCAGTGGCAGCAGCTGTTTTTTGATGGCCGCTACAGCGAAACCATCCTGACCGATAACCCCGACTTTCTTACCCTGGCCAGCGCGTTTGATATCCCCGGCCAGCGCATCACCCGTAAAGATCAGGTCGACGCCGCGCTCGATGCTCTGCTGAGCAGTGAAGGCCCTTACTTCCTGCATGTTTCAATCGATGAGCATGAAAACGTCTGGCCATTGGTACCGCCTGGTGCCAGCAACGCCAACATGATGGAGAAAACCGTATGAACCAGCATCAATTGTCTATCGAAGCGCGCTTTCGACCTGAAATATTGGAACGTATTTTACGTGTTGTACGCCATCGTGGCTTTCAGGTGTGTTCCATGAACATGGCCACTGTCGCTAACACTGAAAACATTAATATCGAAATGACCGTTGCCAGCCAGCGCTCTGTCGATTTACTGTCTTCCCAGCTAAGAAAACTGATGGATGTCGCCTGCGTCCAGATTCAACAACAGACATCACAACAAATACGCGCGTAGTCGCTATAGGAAATAATAATGAGCACGAAGAAAGCAGACTTTATTTGGTTCAACGGCGAAATGGTTAAGTGGGAAGAGGCAAAAGTCAGCGTGATGTCTCACGCGTTGCACTACGGCACATCGGTATTTGAAGGCGTTCGCTGCTATGACTCCCATAAAGGGCCGGTTGTATTCCGTCACCGCGAGCACATGCAGCGCCTGCACGATTCCGCCAAAATCTACCGTTTCCCAATTAAACACAGCGTTGATGAACTGATGGAAGCCTGCCGTGAAGTCATTCGCGTCAACAACCTGAAAAGCGCCTATATCCGTCCGCTGGCTTTCGTCGGTGATGTGGGACTGGGCGTGAACCCGCCGGATGGCTTTACGACCGACGTGATCATTGCGGCCTTCCCGTGGGGCGCTTATCTGGGTGCTGAAGCGCTGGAAAACGGCATCGACGCCATGGTTTCCTCATGGAACCGTGTTGCGCCAAATACGCTGCCAACCGCAGCGAAAGCAGGCGGCAACTACCTTTCCTCACTGTTAGTGGGCAGCGAAGCTCGTCGCCATGGCTACCAGGAAGGGATCGCGCTGGATACCAATGGCCTGATCTCAGAAGGGGCAGGCGAAAACCTGTTCGAAGTGAAAGACGGTGTGCTGTTCACCCCGCCGTTTACCTCATCTGCACTGCCGGGCATCACCCGCGATGCCATCATTACGCTGGCGCGGGATATGGGCATCGAAGTGCGTGAACAGGCACTGTCTCGTGAATCGCTCTACCTGGCCGACGAAGTCTTTATGTCCGGCACCGCAGCAGAAATCACCCCAGTACGCAGCGTGGATCGTATTCAGGTCGGTGCAGGCAAATGTGGACCGGTGACCAAACGCGTTCAGCAGGCCTTCTTTGGCCTGTTCACCGGCGAGACTGAAGACAAATGGGGCTGGCTGGACCCGGTTAACGCATAACCAGACCTGCGCGGATGTCGCTGGATGTCCGCGAACTTATTTTCACTGGAGTAAAGAGCATGCCTAAGTACCGTTCCGCTACCACCACCCACGGCCGCAACATGGCCGGTGCCCGTGCCCTCTGGCGCGCAACAGGAATGACCGACGATGATTTCGGCAAACCGATTATCGCCGTCGTGAACTCCTTCACCCAGTTTGTACCGGGCCACGTTCACCTGCGTGATCTGGGTAAGCTGGTTGCCGAGCAAATCGAAGCGGCTGGTGGCGTGGCCAAAGAGTTCAATACGATCGCGGTGGATGACGGTATTGCCATGGGCCATGGCGGCATGCTGTATTCTCTGCCTTCCCGGGAACTGATTGCTGACTCCGTCGAGTACATGGTGAATGCTCACTGTGCCGATGCCATGGTCTGCATCTCAAACTGCGACAAAATCACCCCAGGCATGTTGATGGCGTCACTGCGCCTGAACATTCCGGTTATCTTTGTGTCCGGCGGCCCGATGGAAGCCGGTAAGACCAAGCTGTCCGATCAGATCATCAAGTTAGATCTGGTTGATGCGATGATTCAGGGCGCCAACCCGAACGTCAGCGATGCCGACAGCGAGCAGATCGAACGTTCCGCCTGTCCGACCTGCGGTTCCTGTTCGGGCATGTTCACTGCGAACTCCATGAACTGCCTGACTGAAGCGCTGGGCCTGTCTCAACCGGGTAACGGTTCTCTGCTGGCCACCCACGCCGACCGTAAAACGCTGTTTATCAACGCCGGTAAGCGCATCGTTAGCCTGACTAAACGCTATTACGAGCAGGACGATGCCAACATGCTGCCGCGTAACATCGCTAACAAGGCCGCGTTTGAAAACGCCATGACGCTGGATATCGCCATGGGCGGCTCCACCAACACCGTGTTGCACTTGCTGGCTGCCGCGCAGGAAGGCGAGATCGACTTCAATATCTCTGATATCGATCGCCTGTCGCGCAAAGTGCCTCAGCTGTGCAAAGTCGCACCCAGTACCCCGAAATATCACATGGAAGATGTGCACCGTGCCGGTGGCGTGATCGGTATTCTCGGCGAGTTGGATCGTGCCGGACTTATCGACACCAGCGCACGCAACATCCTGCAGCAAAGCATGCGTGAAACGATCGATCAGTACGACATCATGTTGACCCAGGATCAGGCAGTGAAGGACATGTTCCGCGCGGGCCCGGCCGGTATTCGCACCACACAGGCGTTCTCACAGAATTGCCGTTGGGACACGCTGGATGATGACCGTGCTGAAGGCTGTATCCGTACGCGCGAAAACGCGTACTCGCAGGACGGCGGTCTGGCTGTGCTGTACGGCAACATCGCCGAAGATGGCTGTATCGTGAAAACAGCGGGCGTAGACAAAGAGATTCTGACCTTCAGCGGCCCGGCCAAAGTGTATGAGAGCCAGGATGATGCAGTCGAAGCTATTCTCGGCGGCAAAGTGGTTGCGGGTGACGTTGTGGTGATTCGCTACGAAGGGCCTAAAGGCGGACCGGGCATGCAGGAAATGTTGTATCCCACGACCTACCTGAAATCAATGGGGCTGGGTAAAAGCTGTGCGCTGATCACCGACGGTCGCTTCTCAGGCGGTACGTCCGGCCTGTCAATTGGCCACGCCTCACCGGAGGCCGCGAACGGCGGCACCATCGCTCTGGTCAAAGATGGCGATACGATTGAAATCGATATCCCGAACCGCGGTATCAAATTGGCCGTGCCGGATAATGAACTGCACGCGCGCCGTGAAGAACAGCAGGCTCGTGGCGACGACGCTTACACGCCGGTGAATCGTCAGCGTGAAGTGTCGTTTGCACTGCGTGCCTATGCATCGCTCGCCACCAGTGCCGACAAAGGTGCAGTGCGCGATAAGAGTAAGCTGGGAGGCTAAAATGGCTGAGGCTCAACCGCTACCCGAGGCGCCCTGCGGCGCCGAGTATTTGCGCGCTGTATTGCGTTCACCGGTCTACGAAGTGGCTCTGGTTACGCCGCTGCAGAAGATGGAAAAAATCTCTGCGCGCCTGGGCAACACCATTCTGGTAAAGCGAGAAGATCGCCAGCCGGTGCACAGTTTTAAAGTGCGCGGTGCTTACGCGATGATCGCCGGACTTAATGAAGAGCAGAAAGCCCGCGGTGTCGTCACCGCGTCTGCCGGTAACCATGCTCAGGGCGTAGCGTTATCTGCCACGAAGCTAGGGATTAAGTCACTGATCGTGATGCCGCTGGCTACCGCCGACATTAAGGTGGATGCCGTACGCGCATTTGGTGGAGAAGCCTTCCTGTTTGGTGCCAACTTTGACGAAGCAAAAGCCAAAGCCATCGAATTAGCGTCGCAACAGGGTTACACCTTTGTACCACCCTTTGATCATCCGGCGGTTATCGCCGGGCAGGGCACGCTGGCGATGGAGCTGCTGCAGCAGGACGCTCATCTTGATCGGGTCTTTGTCCCGGTGGGCGGTGGCGGTCTGGCGGCCGGCGTGGCGGTCCTCATCAAGCAGCTGATGCCGCAAATTAAAGTGATTGCCGTAGAGTCCGAAGATTCAGCCTGCCTGAAGGCGGCGCTGGATGCCGGTGAGCCGGTAGACTTACCGCGCGTGGGATTATTTGCCGAAGGCGTGGCGGTAAAACGCATCGGTGATGAAACCTTCCGTCTGTGCCAGGAATACCTTGACGATATCGTCACCGTGGACAGCGATGCTATCTGCGCGGCAATGAAAGACCTGTTTGAAGATGTGCGCGCCGTGGCAGAGCCTTCAGGCGCGCTGGCGCTGGCGGGCATGAAGAAATATGTTCAGCAGCATGACATCAAAGGCGAGCGTCTGGCGCACGTCTTGTCAGGTGCTAACGTCAACTTCCACGGCTTGCGCTACGTATCTGAACGCTGCGAACTGGGAGAACAACGCGAAGCGCTTCTGGCCGTCACCATCCCGGAACAACAGGGCAGTTTCCTGAAGTTCTGTCAGACGCTGGGCGGTCGCTCTATTACTGAGTTCAACTACCGCTATGCCGACACCGATAAGGCCTGCATTTTCGTTGGCGTGCGCCTGACTCGTGGAATGGAAGAACGCGCTGAGATCATCAGCCAGTTAACGGAAAACGGTTATCAGGTGGTTGATCTCTCTGATGATGAAATGGCAAAGCTGCATGTGCGTTACATGGTCGGTGGGCGTCCTTCCAAGCCGCTGCGTGAGCGTTTGTTCAGCTTTGAATTCCCGGAAGCGCCTGGCGCGTTACTCAAATTTCTGCAAACGCTGGGTACGCACTGGAATATCTCGTTGTTTCATTACCGTAGCCACGGCACCGATTATGGCCGGGTGCTCACGGCATTTGAGCTGGGTAACGATGAGCCGCGTTTTGAAGAGCATCTTACCGACCTGGGTTATGATTTCCATGACGAAACCCATAACCCGGCTTTTCGTTTTTTTCTGGCGGGTCAGTAATTACAGCAGATGCCAGAACGCATTAATCAGCGGCTCACCGAGCCGCTTTTTTTGTACACAAACGCCCAGTTCCAGCGGCGCGACCGACTCCACATTTTCCAGGGGCAGCACCCGGTTTCGTACCGGCTCAGGGCTGTTCTCCAGCACCACATCCGGCAGCAAGGCAATGCCACAGCCCAGCGCCACCATCGAAACGATCGCTTCATGGCCCGCTACCGTAGCGTAAATCAGCGGGTTGACGATGCGGTGACGACGGAACCACAGATCAATAGCCCGACGAACGGGCCCCTGCTCGGGCAGAATAAACGGAATCTGTGACCAGTCAGGTGCGGCTTCTGTTGCCTGAGTGCGCACCGGGCACGGCAGTGCAGGCGCAATCAGGCCCAGCGGAAGCAGCCCCAGCGTGGTGAAGTCTATGCTGGCAGGCAGCGATTCAGGGCGGCCGGCGATAGCCAGATCCGCATTGCCAGACTGCACCGTTTCAATCGCATCCGCCGCATCCCCGGTGGTCAGTTTGATTTCAACCTGCGGATGTTCGGCGCGAAAGCGGTCCAGAATAGGCGGAAGATGGCTGTATGCAGCAGTCACCGAGCAAAACAGCCGTAGTTCACCACTGAGTGAGGGGCCGTTGAGATCCATGGCATGGCGCAATTGCTGATACTGCAGTAAGGTTTGTTGTGCAAACAGTTTGAGTCTTTCGCCCGCTTCGGTGAGCGCCACGGTGCGGTTATCGCGCAGAAACAAGGCGTGGCCGACATCTTCTTCCAGCCGTTGGATCTGACGCGACAGCGTGGAAGGACTGACATGCATAGCGCGTGCGGTGCGGCCAAAATGGCAGCTTTCTGCCAAATGAAGAAACAATTTGAGATCGCGTAGATCCATGTGAGTCTCACCTCAGGACGACATTGCAATTATTGCAATGTAACGTTGTTAATATATCAATTTAAGCAACAGAAATCCTGTCATATGATGGGGTCATTCGCGGCGCTGAACCTGATGCCGTCATCAAACAAAAGCAAACACAACATTTAACCGGAGTTCGCATGGCTAATTACTTCAACACATTGAATCTGCGCAACCAGTTGGCGCAACTGGGCAAGTGTCGTTTTATGGGACGTGACGAATTCGCGGACGGTGCCAGCTTCCTGAAAGGCAAGAAGATTGTCATCGTTGGCTGCGGTGCTCAGGGCCTGAACCAGGGCCTGAACATGCGCGATTCGGGTCTGGATGTGTCCTATACGCTGCGTGCAGAAGCCATTGCTGAAAAACGTGCCTCATTCCGTAAAGCAACAGAAAATGGTTTTAAAGTTGGTACTTACGAAGAACTGATTCCACAGGCCGATTTGGTGGTTAACCTGACGCCGGACAAACAGCACTCTGCGGTCGTGCAGGCTGTTCAGCCGCTGATGAAAGATGGCGCAGCACTGGGCTATTCACACGGTTTCAACATCGTGGAAGTGGGCGAAACGATTCGTAAAGACATCACCGTCGTGATGGTTGCACCGAAGTGTCCGGGCACCGAAGTACGTGAAGAATACAAACGCGGTTTTGGTGTCCCTACGCTGATCGCGGTTCACCCGGAAAACGATCCTAAAGGCGAGGGTATGGCCATCGCTAAAGCCTGGGCTTCTGCAACTGGCGGCGATCGTGCTGGCGTGCTGGAGTCGTCCTTTGTTGCCGAAGTTAAATCTGACCTGATGGGCGAGCAGACCATCCTGTGTGGCATGCTGCAGGCCGGTTCTCTGCTGTGCTTCGACAAGCTGGTGGCAGAAGGTCACGATGCGGCGTACACCGAAAAACTGATTCAGTTTGGCTGGGAAACCATCACCGAATCCCTGAAGTTTGGTGGTATCACACTGATGATGGATCGTCTGTCTAACCCGGCAAAACTGCGTGCTTACGCGCTGTCTGAACAGCTGAAAACCATCATGGCACCGCTGTTCCAGAAACATATGGATGACATCATTTCTGGCGAGTTCTCTTCCGGCATGATGGCTGACTGGGCTAACGACGATAAGAAACTGCTGACCTGGCGCGAAGAGACCGGCAAAACCGCGTTTGAAACCGCACCACAGTTCGACGGCAAAATCGAAGAGCAGGAGTACTATGACAAAGGTGTTGTTATGGTCGCGATGGTAAAAGCGGGCGTTGAGCTGGCGTTTGAAACCATGGTTGATGCAGGCATCATCGAAGAGTCCGCGTACTACGAATCACTACACGAGCTGCCGCTGATTGCGAACACTATTGCGCGTAAGCGTCTGTACGAAATGAACGTGGTAATCTCAGACACCGCTGAATACGGCAACTACCTGTTCTCCTTCGCGGCGGTGCCATTGCTGAAAGAGTTCATGACCACGCTGCAGCCAGGCGATCTGGGCAAAGCGATTGAAGGCACTCAGGTTGATAACGCCCAACTGCGCGATGTTAACGAAGCCGTTCGTCAGCATCCTATCGAGCAGGTTGGCCGCAAACTGCGTGGCTACATGACCGATATGAAACGTATCGCGGTTGCGGGCTAAATCAGAGCGACACCGTTTTCAGCAAAACGTTAGACGTGAAAAGGGCGCAGCCATCTGGCTGCGCCCTTTTTCATTTAGCAGGAAGATTCTGCCGCAATCACAGGCGGCAGCAGGCTTTTGTAACCGAAGACGCGGCGGCCAAAGAAAATCAAAACCAGGCCAAACACCAGTGCGGCGACCAGAATAATGCTAATGATTTGTAGCGGCATAAAATGGCCGGACAGGAGAGATACCACAGCACCGCTTGCCGGTACGGAACACATGTTCATTAAGCCAATTATCCCCATGGTTTTACCTAAATGTTCTTTAGGAATCACCTGGCTCCGTAGCGTACGCAGGTAGACGCTGAAAGCACCATCAAAAGCCATTAAGACTGCATAGCCCACCAGGTACATCGCATAATCCATGGAAAACGACATCACCGCGCCCGCAAGAATCATGGCGCAAAACGAAAAGGTGCCCAGCGTTGACAGACCAAAGCGGCTGGCAAACCGTGGAACAAAGAAGAATGTCACAATAGTGACGAGGGCAGCCGTTGTCTGCAAAGCACCAAAATAGCGATCTGACAGGTTGAACTCTTTCAAAATGACCGCTGCGCTCACGACCAGCGCCGCGCCGTAAACCAGATTCACGACCCAGGTCAGCGCACACAGGTGCAGCAGAATTTTGTTTTTCTTGAGTACTTGCAATGCCGTTCGGTTAGACGCGAGTAAAGTATGAAACCCAAGCTTTTCCGTGACCTCCAGGTCATGTGTTTCCAGGAAAAGATAATTAATAGCCGATATGGCAAACAGCACCGCTGCGACGACCAAAATGCTATTGATGCCGCCCCATGACGAAATCGCCACTGCGATAGCAGGCCCCAGCACCATAGTGATTTGATCGACGCCCTGCAGCATGGAGTGAGCTTTTGGCAACGCCTGACTGGACAAATGACGAGGAAGCAGGGCGTCAGTGGCCACAAAGTTGAGCACATAGGCGACAGACAACAAAGCCATCATCGCGGCCAGCGCGGGAAAAGTTGACCCCGGATACCAGTAGAGAAGGGTAAAAACAGCCACCATTAGCACGGCACGAAGCGCATCTACGTTGAAAAAGATGAAACGCGGCTTGATGCGGTCAGCCATAAATCCCGATAACGGAAAAAAAATAATGCGGGGCAGCCATTCAATCACAAAGGCCAGGGATGAAAGCGTAAGCGATCCGGTGGCCTTGAGAATGGCCAGAGGAACGGCAAACAGTAAAAACTGATCGCACAACGCACCGACAAAACGGGAAAAGACGAAGCGCTTTAAACCGAAGTTTTCGGCAGACATAACGGTACTCCTGCTTGAGAGCCGCTTTGCAGCGGCTCAAGGATGATCACGCCTGGCGTAAGGTAAAGAGCGTATTAGCCAGGTCATCAGCGGTACGTAGATGCTCATTGAAACCGGCTTCCGGCTTCCGGCTGGGCCAGAAAAACTCCACCGATCCCTCGCGGTTTTTCCAGGATTCGAGCTTCTTCGATGTATCCAGCGGTTTTGCGGTGATCTGCATATTCACAATGTGATCGGGGAGGCTGGAAGGAAGCGTGACTTTTTCAATTGTTCCGACAGGCGCTTTGATAAAGGCCACTGCACTCAGCCCTTTCGGCAACAAAGGCTCTGCCAGTGGTTTAAGGGCGTTCAAATGGCTCAAGACATGAAGCTCATAAGGATTAATGCCATAGCTCCGTTCAACCAGATCCATAATCGTGTCGCCGCCGGTGCGGGCACCCACTTCAATGATTTTGATCTCTCCTGCAGGCGTGATTCGTGCTTCAAAATGCGCCACGCCATAATGAATACCCAGGGCATGACAGGCGCGCTCCGCGATATCCCGCAACTGTGCGTTACTGGCATGAACGGAAGGGACACTGTGCCCCACTTCGACAAAATGGGGTTCCTCACCCAGGTATTTGTCGGTTACGGCAATAGCGCGATGGTAGTCACCTTGGTTTATCACCTCGACGCTGACTTCCTGAAGGGAGGGAATATACTCTTCTACCTGGAAGAGATCCTCTGGGGCATAAGATTCGCCGTTGAGTGAGATCACATCAGCCACGCTTCGGGCAAAGCTCGGTTCAATCTCCTCTTCTCGGGTAATCTTTAAGACACCAAGGCTGCCGGCCATTTCACGGGGCTTAATAACGACAGGCAGCCCAATATCACGAATATGGTGTCTGAGTTCTTCCAGCGTACTGAATGCGGCAAAACGTGGCACCGGTAATCCGGCCTTCTCCAGCAGTTGCTTCATGACAAACTTGTCACGGCAATTGTGAATAGTCTGACGACTATTACCATGCAACTGATAATGTTCAGCCACCAGACTGGCGGCGCGGACAGTGAAATCATTCATAGGAATGGCGGCGGCGGGTTTGAATCCGGTTGAAGCTTCATGGGCTTTTACCGCATCCAATACGGCGTTTTCATCGGCGACATCACCTGACAAATAGCCGTCAAAAAATTTGATTGCGGCATTGGTACGATTTTTTGCCATGGTGAGCACCTGCATTCCGCCTGCTGCGCGCAGTGCACCGGCTAATACACGTTCACGAAGGGAAAACTCGCCGCCTAAAATTAATATATAACGCTTATCCATGTTGCTTCTCCTGCAAAGAGGTTGGGCCGTTTATCTGACCCAAGAAAGTTAAAGATCTTTTCCCAGCGTCCAGCCACCATCTATGACCAGTGTTGAACCTGTGACAAAACGATTCTCCGGAGCGGTCAGATAAAGTGCCGCTTCGGCAACGTCACCTGTCTCACCCAGTACCGGTAAAAACTGGCCACGCTTAATTTTTTCAAGCTGCGAGTCATTGTGGTAATAAGACTCCGTCAGTGGCGTACGAATAACGCCGGGCGCAATCGCATTGACACGAATACAGTGTTTGCCGTATTCGAGTGCCAGTTGTTTCGTCAGGCCAATGACGGCGTGTTTTGATGAGACATAAGCGGTTCGATCAGGCTCACCCATCAATCCTGAAACCGAGGCCAGATTGACCATATTTCCAGGGCGATTCTGGTTTACCAATTGTTGGCAAAAAGCACGCCCTGCAATAAAGCTGGCTGTAACATTGAGGGCAAAAACGGCGTCCCACTGTGCCAGCGTTAAATCGGCGATACTGCAGATTTCACGGGTACCTGCACAGTTAACCAGAACGTTATTAGCCTCGCCGTATTCCAGGGTTTCGAACAGGGCGGCCAAACGGACCGAGTCAGTCACGTCTAACTGATGATGGCGATAGGCTGACGTATCGTTAAAGTCCGATGATGAACGATCGATACCCTCAACCTGATAACCTTTGTCCAGGAAAGCCTTGACCAGCGCGCGGCCAATTCCACTGGATGCACCCGTGATGATGGCTTTAAGCTTCAGACCGGACATGCTGTCTTCTCCTCGTTTTTCTGAAACGTGATCAGAATGATGTCGCGTTGAGCAGGGCCACTGTTTTCACGTGCGCCAACGGGAGTGACGGCATGAAGTTTGTCGTGATTAACCACTAATGTGTCGAAGAGCTGTTCTAACCGCAGCACACGGTCAATGCTACGTGGATGGCTGGCAATCAGACTGTCTCCGCCCAGCATATTTGGTGAGGCATTAATCATATGCACAAACACCACGTCTTCATCGTCTTTATGCAGCCACACGGGTGAACTGTACGCCGGTGCATCTTCCGTAGCCTGATAACGAAACAGGTGAATGCCTACGGTCAGGCTGTCAGCAGGTCCGATGCGTTCATAAGCGTCTACCAACAAAAAATCATCATGTAACAGCGTTTGAAACAGACGATTGCCAGTAATCTCTTCAGGCAGCAGCGGATAATCACGAATAATATCGCCAGTATCGGGATTATAGGCTTTGGTTTGTTTATAAGGGTTGAATTTTCCGAACGTTAACTCTCCCTTTTCATTTCTTTTGCATTGAGCATAGCCGCGCCAGCGATTGCCTGCAGAGTAAGGATCAAGAAGTAAATTCTCATAACCTTTTTTAAATCCCTCCAGCGCATCTAAGAAGGCTTCTTTATTTGAAAACTGCATGGCGTCAATTGAATGATAATAATCACCAGGGATGAAGGCATAGCCTTGCCTGGAGAGATGCGTTGCATATTCCATTATTTATATTATCTCTGAATGAAAACAGGGTTGTTTTTTTAAATTCAGTCCGTGGACTATGTCCAGTAAACAACTTTACGATCGTTCAATTTACCAATAAAGCGCCCTGCAGTGAGTCGGCTTCCTTCACTGACGCTGCTCACGCCATGTAAGTGGCAGGCATTCATAAAGTAAAGGTCGCCAGCATTCAACTGAACAGAAAGTGAGTCTATATCATTTAGAAGATGCGGCGGATAAGGATAGCCTGTACGGGTTACACCCAGTTTTTCACGGCAGCGTTGATCGGGGATCAGATTCCAGATTTTAAGTTGTCCTCCGCCCTGTGCGGCTTCCAGACATACATTATAGGCTGTTACGGTTTGGGTATGGGCAATCTCAAAACCATCTTCCTTCGCGAAATCAACCTGAGCCATATCTTCATGTGGCATAAGTGACATAACACCGTTATCAAGCCAGCGACGAAATGTGGCAAAACAGGCATAGCCGTTCTTAAAGCGAGCCGGGCCAAAATGAATGCCTCGCTCAAGAAACCCGTTTTCCAGTGTTCGGTTCAGAAAAAGTGATTCGCTGTCTTCTTCAGTCGTTGTTCCCATCAGGTCAGTGACGCTTTGATTTACACGATTGACCTCACTGATATATTGTTCACCATTACGTGAAAATTGCGTTGCGCCAATCTGGTTAGTTAAAACAAAACCATCGTCAGCGCGATTGCCGCCACTTTGCGTAACGCTGTCGTCAAAACTTGTCGCCAGTTTTCCACATACGGCTTTGGATGCATAATTACGGATAATATATAAAACATTACCGTGATGATGGCCATTAAGAATGATGTTTTTAACTACAGAGAAATTAATCACACCGTCCGACGATTCTAAGTAGCCAAAATTACTTTTTTGCGATCCGGTCAATGTGGTTTGCGTCGGCTCTAAGGCCAGTAAATCAGTCATAGTATTTCTGTTTCCATGCCATTTGGATAAAATTTAAATAAAAAGCGGTGACCAGAGCATTCCACCTTCAGCCCAGGGTTTATTATCGCGTCGGTGTTGTTTTAATTCCGACTTGTTCCCCAGGTTACGCTCAAATATTTCGCTATAATTGCCAACTTTACGAATGATTTGTCGAATAAAGTCAGGCTGTAGGCCTAATTGTGAACATAAATTCACATCAGGATAAAGAAAGGTTTTTAAATAACCCTCAGCGTTATTACTCTTTTCAATAATGTTATTTTGCGTAATGCCCAGGTTCTCGGCTTCAATGAGCGCACGCATAATCCATTTTGTCGCAATATACCACTGTGGGTCAGCGGCGCTGACTGCGGGGGCCATTGCCTCCAGAGAAATGCGATCGTCCAGGATAAGATGTTGAGTGCTGTCTGTTAACTGCTGATGCTCACCGGCTAGCAGATAGCCATCCAGACAGTAGATATCACATTCTCCTGATTCATAGGCCTGTCTAGCCTGCTGCGGGGAATTGAAGAGCAGAATCTCACAGGGCAATTCGAGTGCATCAAAATAACGGGTAAGATTTTCTTCGGTTGTTGAGCCACGCATAGCGGCAATACGACGTTGACGAGTAAACCTGGCTTGTGGTGCTTCTTCTGTCAGGTTACTGAGCGATGTCATGAGTACTTCCCCATCAAACAACATAGGATGCAGAAAGTGGATACCGAATTCCGCTTCGCGTTGAAAGGTCACGCTAGCGTTAAAGGTGCCAAGGTCGATCACACCATCGCGTAGCGCCTGAAAGCGATCGGCAGACTGCAAGGGCACGAAGTGAATTTTGCCGGCGTCGCCTAGCACGGCGATAGCCACAGCGCGTGCCAGATCGATATCAAACCCATTCCATTGATTATGGAGGGGATCTCGCTGCGAAAGGCCCTTGAAACCTAAACTAACACCAACATTTAATACATCATGCTGTTCAATGCGTTTGATTACCGAGTGTTCAAACATAGCTAGCCTGTGAATAAAGTATTAAGAATAATAAGGTTTCATGTCAGCAAACCTCTGTTGAACATCATACTGTTCGGTGCTAGCTTGGCTAGATAGTTGAGATGCAAAAGAGCTGTGCGTGAAGAACATAAATGAATTAACGGAAGTCTTGCCTGGGTTGGTTTTATTTGTTCAGGTTGTTGAAAGTGGTAGTTTTTCTTCGGCTGCAAGAGCGCTGTCCATGACGCCATCTTCAGTGAGTCGTATGATAGACAGGCTGGAAAAAAGGTTAAATGTCTTACTTTTTACCCGCTCGACGCGCGCGCTCGCTGTGACCGAGGCGGGACAAGAAATATATCACCAGGCTTTATCAGTTATCGCCGCAACTAAATCCCTGTTTTCCCAGGCAGACAGCTACAGTGACGCGCCTAAAGGATTGCTGCGTATTACTGCGCCCACAACGCTTGGGAAAATTTTACTGACTCCTTTTCTGCCCGGCTTTCTGCGGCGCTATGCTGAAATCAATATTGAATTAAATCTGACTGACCATCTGGTTAACCTGACACACGAGTCGTACGACCTGGCACTGCGCGTAACGGACACACCACCTGTTAATATGGTGGCGCGTGCATTAATGCCTGTTGATTATGTTTTAGTGTGTGCCGAGCACTATGATCAGAAACTGCCGGATATGCCGGGCGAGCTCAAACAGCATAATATTTTCTTCCCAGACGACGCACAGTTTCGCGGGGAATGGCGTTTCTGGTTAAACGACACGCTGGAGAGCGTCATGCTTACGCCCCGGCTGATGATAAACAACAGCGATGCCATGATCGATGCGATATTGCAGGGCGTGGGCATTGCGTTAATCCCCACCTTTATCGCGAATGGCTATTTGCTCAATGGGCAGTTACGTCGCGTGTTACCGGACTGGCGGATTGAAAATACGCTCTCGATGACCACCTACGCCATCACCTTACCTAACCGTCTGCTGCCGCTAAAAACCCGTGTGTTTATTGACGATTTTATGGCCTGGCTGAAAGCGAAATAGCGTGACCTGAAACCCATAAAAAAACCCGGCCTGCGCCGGGTTTAATCAATGCTGGCTAAATTTACACTTCATACAGCGTTTGATGCCGCGTTTCTTTGCAGGCAATCAGCGCCAGCAGCGTCAGAAACGCCATCGAGGCCAGATACAAACCGACCGCATACAAGCCGTAATGCGCATTCAGCCAGGTGGCGATATAGGGCGCAACCGAGGCGCCCAGAATCGACGACAGGTTATAAGAGAAGGATGCACCGGTATAACGCACTTCTGTCGGGAACAGCTCAGGCAGCAGCGCCCCCATTGGGCCAAAGGTCAGTCCCATAATGCTCAAGCCCAGCAGCAGGAAAGCCATCACCAGCGCCTGTGAGCCCGATCCCAACATCACCGGGAACAGAAACGAAAAGCCAATAATCATCAGCGTAATGACGATCATGGTCTTACGACGACCAAAGCGATCGGCCAGCAAGCCCGCAATCGGCACCATCACGCCAAACCCAATGACCGCCATCATCAGCATCCACAGCATACTGTTACGTGAGATCCCCAGGCCGGCAGGCGCGGCGGCGGTACCGTAACTCATGGAGTACACGGTCATGATGTAAAACAGCGTATAGGTGGCAAGCATGATGAAGGTGCCAAGTATCGTTGCCGTCAGATGTTTACTCAGGAGCGAAGCAATCGGGACACGCACCTGCTTCTTCTCTTTCTGCACTTTGGCAAACACCGGGCTTTCATGCAGCGATACGCGCACATACAGACCAATCAACACCAGCACGGCAGACAGGACAAACGGCACGCGCCAGCCCCACTGCATAAACTGCTCGTCGGTCAGCAGCCATGAGAGCAACAGAAAGGTGCCATTGGCAAAGAAGAAGCCGATGGGCGCACCGAGCTGCGGGAAGGAGCCATATAGCGCACGCTTTTTGGCGGGGGCATTCTCGGTGGCCAGCAGGGCTGCGCCGCCCCATTCACCGCCCAGACCTAAACCCTGACCAAAGCGCGCCAGCGCCAGCAGCAGCGGCGCCAGTACGCCAATGCTCTGGTAGCTGGGCAACAAACCGATGACCACGGTTGAGATCCCCATGGTCAGCAGTGAGGCAACTAACGTAGCTTTGCGGCCTACGCGATCGCCAAAGTGACCAAACAGGGCAGAGCCGATTGGGCGTGCGATGAACGCGATAGCAAAGGTGGCCAGCGACTGCAGTGTGGCAACGGTGGCATCACCCTGAGGAAAGAAGATATGAGGAAAAACGATCACGGCAGCCGTGGCATAAATATAGAAATCGAAGAATTCGATAGCGGTGCCGACCAGCGAGGCGACCACCACTTTACTTCGTGAGTTGACTGGCGTGGGATCGTTTTGCTGATCAAGCGGTTCAGAGATGGAGGCTTGCATAAATGTTTCTTATTTTTAATGACAGATAGGGAATCTTACGCACCTGTATAACGGCATTCAATGGCTGAAAACCGCGTGGTCAGTGGTGTTGCGCCGTCAAAAGTGGAAAATTTTTGTCATGTGTTAAATGTTGGGGAATGGCAGCGTGAAGTGACGCAAAAATGGCGAGATACTCTGAGAAAGCGCTGAAGAAAAGTGACCCCCCAGTTATTCATCCTGTAAGTTGACGAATAAATAACCGGAGGGCGGTGTTTTTCGCTGGTTTAGCGCCGTGATTTTATTTGCTGGTGGTCAGAGAACCTTTTTCCGACATGCGCGGATCGTCTTTGTACTTCGCGGTGGCGATCCACGCAGCGCAAAACAGCGTCAGGCGCGCAAAGAAATAAAAGAAAGCCATTAACCCCAGCACCGATCCAAACGCAGCGCCCGACGGCGAACTGGCCAGTTTTGGCAAGGTCAGCGTCATCACAAATTTAATCACTTCAAAACCCACTGCCGCCAGCAGGGTGCCGCGTAGCAGCGCCTTCTTACGGGGTTTATGGCGAGGCAGAATCCAGAAAATCCACAGGAACAACAGATAGTTCGCCATGACAGAAATGGAGGTCGCAATAATGGTGAGCGCAGGACGTAACCACTCAATGCCATCCAGCCCTAACGCACTCACTATCATGGCCTGGGCGGAGCCCGCGACAGAGGTCAGTGACAAGGTAATCACCAGCGCCAGCATCAGGCCGGTCAGGGATAAGAAGTCGCGAATGTAGCGTTTCCAGAACTTTTCTTGATCGTCGGGCTGTCGCTCCCAGACATCACGCGACTGGGCGCGAATGGCCTCTCGCAAATTGCCCATCCAGTTCAGTCCCGAATAAAGCGCCAACAGCAGACCGGTGATACCGACGATAGCACGCTGCTGGATAGCCGTATTCACCGTATTTTTCAGCGTTGTTGCCAGGGCAGGATCGCTGATGCTGCTGACGATTTTGTTGATGATATCGGTCAGCAGATCCTGATTCGATGCCAGCACAAAACCCACGGCTGCAAAAGACACCATTAAAATCGGGATTAACGATAAAAAAGAAAAATAGGTAATGGCAGCGCCAAACTGGCTGCCGAGACGATCGTTAAACCGTTCAAGCGCGCGGATAAAATGGGCCACAGCGGGTATCGCCTGAAACCAGGTGGCAAAACGTGAAACGCGCACGATGGAACGATCGACGGACTTGTTGCCCGTTTTGATGTCGATCAGGGGTTTGGGGGACTTTGCGTCTTTTGCGTTATCCTGCTCGTCTGTCATAGACATTCACTTCCTGTTAAACGTAAAAAACACATTATAGCCTGTCAGGTGACATACTCTTGAAGCACCTGACTTAACCACTCCATAAATACCCGAACGCGCCGTGCCACATTACGACGATGGGGATAAAGTAAATGAATCGGCATCGGCCTGGCCGGGAAGGCATGAAGCATCTCCACCAACTCACCGCTTTCCAGATATTTATGAATCCCCACGGTCGGCACCTGAATAATACCCAGCCCTGCGAGGCAGGCCGCGCGATAGGTTTCGGTGCTGTTAACGGTGACGACACCGCCGGTGTGCACGTAGTGGCACTGCTTCCCATCGAAGTATTCAAAACCCTGGGCAGGCTGACCAAGCTGCTGGCTGTAATGCACCATGGCATGCTGCGACAGCTCTTCAAGCCGAATCGGCCGGCCAAAACGCGAAAGGTAGCCAGGGCTGGCGCAGTTAATCAAGGTATGTGTACCGATTCGGCGGGCGATAAGCCCCGAATCTTTCAGCTCGCCAACGCGAATCACACAGTCAAACCCTTCGCGAATAACGTCCACCTGGCGATCGTTGCTGCTGAGTTCAATTTCAACGCCGGGATAGTGCTGAAGAAATTCCGGCAGGCGGGGCAGGATAAGGTCGGTCGCCATCGCTGTGGACATATCCACCCGCAGCTTGCCGCTTAAGGTGGCGGGATCGTGCTGGAACAGGCTGTCCATATCACCAATCATCGCCAGCAAATCAAGACAGCGGTCGTAATACACTAAACCATCCTGAGTCAGCTGCACCCGCCGGGTGGTTCGGTGAAGCAGGCGCGTGCCCATCTGATTTTCCAGCGCCTGAATTTGCCGCGATACGCTTCCCTTCGGGAGCCCAAGACTTTCTGCTGCTGCAGTAAAACTGCCCATCTCTGCAACTCTGACGAAAACCTGCATTGCGTGAATTTTATCCATATGGCCTGCCGATTGTTGTTGTAAGTGGAACAGTGCTACACGTTCTCAGGCGTTTATAGAACAATTATTAACGAATATCCTCAACCTGTGTTCAATTTTGCAACAGGAAACCAACATGAGTCGTAAAATCGTCTTGATTACGGGGGCTAATCGCGGTTTAGGCCGGAATGCAGCAGTAAAACTGGCAGCTAAAGGCCGGGATATTATTTTTACTTACCGCACTCATCAACATGAAGCGCAGGACGTGATCAGGGAAATTGAACGCGCAGGCGGCCGCGCGCTGGCGCTACAGCTGGATGTGGGCGACCTGAGCCAGTTTGATCGTTTCATTTCTGAGGTGAAAAATGCACTGCAGCAGCACTGGCAGCGTGAGACGTTTGATTATTTAGTGAACAATGCCGGACAGGGTCACTATAAACCTTATAGTGAAACCACCGAGGCTGAATTTGATGCGCTGATGAATGTGCATTTCAAGGGGCCTTACTTCCTGACCCAGAAACTGTTGCCAGCGATCGCGGACGGCGGGCGCATTCTGAATATCTCCAGCGGATTAACGCGCCTGACTTACCCCGGCTCAGGAACCTATGCGTCGATGAAAGGTGCGATGGAAGTGCTCACTCGCTATCAGGCCAAAGAGTTGGGCGAGCGACGCATTCGCGTGAATATTCTGGCTCCGGGCGCCATTGAGACCGATTTTGGCGGTGGGCGCGTGCGCGATGATAAAGCCGTTAATGACACCATCGCGGCCTTTACCGCCCTGGGTCGGGTTGGTCTGCCTGACGATATCGGCGATGCCGTTTGTGCCATTCTCAGTGATGAAACCGGCTGGATCACCGCGCAGCGTATCGAAGCATCGGGCGGTCAGGCGCTGTAGCTATTCAGGGCGACGCCGTCGCCCTTATTTCAGCGCTCGACTAGCCTTTAATCGTGCCTTCTATCACCGTCACGGTTTTGCCACCGATCCAGATCGTATCGCCCTGATATTCCACCGTCACGCGTCCCTCTCGGTTTACCCGGGTGCCCTGACGGACGCGGTAATCTTGCGTCTTGCCCTGAGCAGCGAAGTAGCGTGCCAGGCAGGCATTGGCGCTGCCGGTGATCGGGTCTTCGGTCAGGCTTCCGTGCTCAATCAGCAAACCACGAACCTCATAGTGCTCAGCTTCCCCTGCAGGCAGCGGACCAAATGGCATGATGCCGCTCACGTTAGCGTGATGGATGAGTCGCTGCAAATCGGCAATATCAGGCGTAATCGACAGGACTGCCTCTGCACTGACCATGGGGATCAGCAGCCAGCGAATGCCCATATCAACCACGACGGCCTCCTGGGCTGTATCGACGGCGTTACTGTTGAGTGCCGCACTAATGAGTGCATCATGGAAAGGCGTTAAGGTGGCCGTCGGGGCGGCAAAGGCCAGGGTTTTATCGTCGGCAATTTTTATCTTCACGTTGCCCACGCCGCATTCCTGAATAATCACCCCCGGCGTTTTTGTCTGGAAGCCCGCTTCCAGTAAAGCATGAGCGGTACCGAGCGTGGGATGACCGGCAAAAGGCAGCTCGCCCTCAACGGTGAAGATACGCACGCGGTAATCAGCCTGATTATCCTGCGGCGGCAGGACAAAGGTAGTTTCCGATAAGTTGGTCCAGCGTGCGATGGCCGCCATCTGGCTGTCGTCCAGACCTTGTGCGTCCATAATGACCGCCAGTGGATTACCGTTAAACGCGGTCGAGGTAAACACATCCACTTGTTTAAACGCAACGTTCATTGTCACTCCTTTTGAATAAGGTAAAGATGTTTTTTCTTGCCCGGGCAATTGCTTATGTCAGTTAACAGGGCTATGAATAAGTTAAGCAACTGGATGGAGCCTGCTATGTTAAAAATTCTTGGACGCGCCTCCTCAATCAACGTGCGCAAAGTACTCTGGCTGTGTGACGAACTGGACCTGCTCTACGAACGTGAAGAGTGGGGGGAAGGGTACAAATCCACGCACTCTCCCGAATTTATCGCGCTGAATCCCAATGCCATGATCCCGGTATTGATTGATCAAGACCTGATTATGTGGGAATCCAATGCCATCCTGCGCTATCTGGCGACCGCCTACGGTGGCGACTGGCTCTATCCCGATAATCCGCGTTCACGTGCGCCAGTGGATCAGTGGATGGACTGGCAATCGACAGAACTTAACACCTCATGGCGCTATGCGTTCATGTCGCTGGTGCGCAATTCACCGGCCCATCAGGACCCAAGGCTGTTGGCCGCTGCCTGCAAAGGCTGGTCCCACACCATGGGTATTCTCAATCAGCAGCTCGAACATACCGGTCGCTATGTTGCCGGACGGAACTTCAGTCTGGCGGATATACCGATTGGTCTTGCCGTCAACCGCTGGTTCGAAACGCCGCTTGATCATCCAGACCTGCCTGCCGTGCGCACCTACTACGAACGCCTGACCGAGCGCCATGGCTATACCATCTGGGGACGTAACGGCACGCCCTGATCCTGACCCGGCGGCAGGCCCGCGAGTTCGCAGGCCACCTTCCCGGCCCGGATGATGGCGCGAACGTAGCGCTGATCAAACGGATAGCAGCATGAAAGGCGCAATGCATGGTTATAGCGCTCGCTCAGCGAATACAGCGCGCCGGGCGTAACGCAAATCTGCTCTTTCAACAGACGGGAAAACATCTCCGTCGTATCCACCTTGCCGGGCAGTTCGACCCAAAATACAAAGCCACCGCGCGGTAATGTGGCCTGGGTGCCCTGAGGGAAATGCTGCGCAATCAAACCGCGCGCCTCATCCAGATTGCTGGCATAGCTGCGGCGCAGGCTGCGCAGATGATGGTCATAGCCCCCGTTGGCAAGGAACTCCGCCAGCGTTTCCGACAGCAGCGCCGATTCAGCCATTGATGACACGGCTTTCAGGCGTGCAATGGCATCGTGAAAGCGTCCGGCTGCAATCCAGCCGACGCGAAAATCGGGCGCAACGGTTTTGGTAAAGCTGGTGCAGTAGAGCACCCAGCCATGCTGATCGAACGACTTAACTGCAGGAGAGAGCGGCCAGTCAAACTGCAACTCATCATAAAGACCGTCTTCAATCAGTGGTACTTGGTAAGTATTCACTAACTTCGCGAGCCTTTTCTTGTCAGGCAATGACATACAAAATCCCAGCGGATTTTGCGCCGAAGGCATGGCGACCAGCGCCTGAAGACGGTTTTCCTGAAGCAGCATCTCAAGCGCGTCCAGTGACAGACCGCGCTGGGGATCGGTAGGAATTTCCAGCGCCTTCAGGCCCAGGGACGCCAGCAGGGGAAACAGAAAGAAATAGGTAGGGGATTCCAGTCCGACGCAATCGCCTGGCTTCGTTACCGCCCTGAGTGCCAGTTGTAGCGCTTCCATACAGCCATGGGTGAGGGTGATATCGTCGGCGGTAAGCGATTGCCCGGCATGCAATGCACGACGCGCAATCTCCTCCCGTAAGCGCTCACTACCGGGCGGAAGCGCGTAGCGTCCAATAAGGTGTGGATCACGCCGCAGTAAAGATGCCGTAATGCGCGCCAGTCTGGCTGACGGAAACAGATCGCTGTCCTGCGGGCAGGCCAGCGATATATTGGTGTAATCAGGGTGATTTTGCGCGGCGAACACCTTATCAATCAAATCCAGCTTTTCATTACTGGGATCGCGGACCACCCGGGCAGAGTGCTGTGCATTTCGCGTCACCATCGGCAGCACGCCGCGCACGTAGTAACCCGATTGCGGGCGCGCCTCAATCAGCCCACGGTTTTCCAGCAGTTGCCAGGCGTTCAGTACGGTATTCACGCTCACCTGATGTGACTGCGCGACGCGCCGGATGGCGGGCAAACGCTTTCCCGGTTTCAATGTGCCTTTATGAATCGCCTCGGCAAAGCTGTCGGCCAACTGCTGGTAGAGCGTTTGATCGGATGGGGTTTCAGGGGACACAATTGCCTCCGGGCGCGACAGGTACAGTTGAAATCAGTTGTGATTGTACCCATCAAAATAGCGATTTCTTGTCTCTGTTACCATAACTTTTCTCATCGTAGCATGAGGGTTCTCTCGATTATCAGGAACGCCACTATGCTCGATCCCTCATTCTTCAGTTATGTCACCGTGATGTCGATTACACCGGGGCCGAATAACCTGTTGCTTGCCACGTCGGGTGTCAATTTTGGTATGCGCCGCACGCTACCGATGGTGTTTGGCATTCTGATCGGCTGTGCGCTGCAAACCGCGATTGCAGGGCTGGCGCTGGAACTTCTGCTGCACTGGATGGCCTCTGTGCGTTTGCCGCTGACGCTGGTGGGATGTGGTTATCTGCTATGGCTCTCCTGGAAAATATTCCGGGCGAATGCACCCGAAGCCCGGGTAAAGCCGCAGCCCATGACCTTAGTGGGCGGTGCCTGTTTTCAGGCTATCAATCCCAAAGCCTGGTTAATGGCCAGCAACGTGGCACTGCTGTACAGCGCCAGCAGTGGCGTGCTGACCGTGATGGGCGCTTTCATGCTGCTGAATCTGCCGTGCATTTTATTATGGGCCGCACTGGGTGACCGCCTGCGCGGTCACCTGCAAATTCACTGGAAACGTCAGTTGTTTAACAGCCTGATGGCGCTGTCGCTGGTGGCAACCACGATCTGGATGTTGGTTGATGCCTTCCGGACCTTTTAATCCGGTGCGCCCGACGCGGTCGCTGAGGGCCACTTCCAGTTCTGTACTTCCGGGACATCTTCGCCATGAATCCGCACGTAGCGATGATGCCCGGCGAGTCGCTGCTCCAGGTCGTCGAGCAGCTCAGGGTGACGTTCGGCAAGCCCCGGGACGTGACGAATAGCGGCCTGGGCAAGATGATAGCGATCCAGCTCGTTAAGCACCGTCATATCGAAAGGCGTGGTCGTCGTGCCCTCTTCATTAAAGCCATGCACATGGAAATTACGATGGTTATTGCGCTGACAGGTCAGGCGATGAATCAAGCTGGGGTAACCGTGAAAGGCAAAAATCACGGGCTTGTCGGCGGTAAACAGTGCGTCAAAGTCCTCTTCTGACTTACCGTGCGGATGCTGTTTCTGGGTTTGCAGTGCCAGCAGGTCCACCACGTTTACCACCCGAATGCGCAGGTCAGGCAGGAAGGTGCGCAGTAAATCTACCGCCGCCAGGGTTTCCATGGTGGGAACATCGCCCGCACAGGCCATGACCACATCCGGCTCTGCGTTCTCGGGGGTTGTTCCGGCCCAGCGCCATTCACCCATCCCGGCCTCACAATGGGTGATGGCGCTGTCCATATCCAGCCACTGAGGCGAAGGCTGCTTGCCTGCCACAATCACGTTGATGCGGTCCCAGGTGCGCAGGCAGTGATCGCCCACCCACAGCAAGGTGTTGGCATCGGGTGGCAGGTAGATACGCACAATATCGGCTTTTTTATTGGCAACGTGGTCAATAAACCCCGGGTCCTGATGGCTGTAACCATTGTGATCCTGACGCCAGACATGGGAAGAGAGCAGATAGTTAAGGGAAGAAATGGGCTTACGCCAGCCCAGTTTGCGCGTCACCTTCAACCATTTGGCATGCTGGTTGAACATGGAGTCAATGATGTGGATAAAGGCCTCGTAGCAGTTAAATAAACCGTGCCTGCCCGTAAGCAGATACCCTTCCAACCAGCCCTGGCACTGATGCTCACTCAGAATCTCCATCACTCGCCCATCAGCAGCTAACTGCTCGTCGTAAGGCTCCATGGCTTCGAGCCAGGTGCGGCTGGTGGTCTCAAAGACCGGTGTCAGCCGGTTAGAGGCCGTTTCATCCGGGCCAAACAGCCGAAAATTATCCTGGTTGCGCTGGAATATGACGTTAAGGTAGCGGCCAAACTGTTCTGTCGCCTGTCCTGCCTGTGAGCCGGGCTGCTGCGTGTCGAAGGCAAATTCGCGAATGTCGGGCGTGGCAAGCTCACGGCGCAGTAAGCCGCCGTTAGCGAACGGGGACGCGCCCATGCGTTTTTCACCCTGAGGGGCCAGCGCCTGCAGTTCCGGCATCAGGCGTCCCTGTTCGTCAAACAGGTCTTCCGGGTGATAGCTGCGCATCCAGTTTTCCAGGATGTCCCGATGACCGTCATCTTCCCGACAGGCGGCAACCGGCACCTGATGTGCCCGCCAGAAATCTTCCACCTTCTTGCCGTCGACCGTTTTGGGGCCGGTCCAGCCTTTGGGACTGCGCAGAATAATCATCGGCCAGTGGGGAATCGCCTGCGTCGGCGAACCGCTGCGTGCCGCCTGTTGAAACGCCGCAATCTCAGAAAATGCGCGATCCAGCGTGTCGGCCATCAGCTTGTGCATCGTCTCGGGTTCATGACCGCAGACAAACAGGGGCTCATAGCCGTAGCCCCGAAACAGCTGGCGTAGGTCGTCGTCACTGGCGCGGCCCAGAATGGTCGGGTTGGCAATCTTATAGCCATTCAGGTGTAAGATTGGCAGCACGGCGCCGTCCCGTTGCGGGTTCAGAAATTTAATACCGTGCCAGCTGGAAGCCAGCGGACCGGTCTCTGCTTCGCCGTCGCCAATCACGCAGGGCGCGATCAGATCGGGATGATCAAAGACTGCACCAAACGCATGTGACAGGGAGTAGCCCAGTTCACCCCCTTCATTAATCGAGCCCGGGGTTTCCGGCGCGGCATGGCTGGGGATGCCACCCGGAAAGGAAAACTGTTTAAACAGTTTCTGCATGCCCGCGGCATCCTGACTGATATGCGGATAGATTTCGCTGTAGCTGCCTTCGAGCCAGGTATTCGCCACCATGCCCGGACCGCCATGACCGGGGCCACAGATATAGATCAGGTTCAGATCGCGCTGACGAATGATGCGGTTTAAATGGGCATAGATAAAATTAAGCCCGGGCGTTGTGCCCCAGTGCCCCAGTAAACGCGGTTTAATATGCTGTGGTGTTAACGGCTCGCGTAATAATGGATTATCCATTAAATAAATCTGCCCGACAGACAAATAGTTAGCGGCGCGCCAGTAGCGGTCAAGCAAGGCGAGTTCGTGTTCAGTGTTCGGTTGGGCCATGACATGTCCTCCTGCATTAAGGCAGATTTAACCCTAATAGAGAATGTGGCAGTCAACCAGGCAAGCGGTAAACAAAAAGGCCTCGCAGTGCGAGGCCTTCTGTATCAAGGGCGGCTTATTTGCCGATAACAAAGGCGGTTTCACGGCCCTCATCGTTCGCGGCCACTGGCGTAACCGGCGTGTACTCGAGCTGCAGGATGCGGCTGGTTTCTGCCAGCACTTTTTCGGTCAGGGCCACATCACCATTCAGCCTGCGTCCCCAGGACGGCACCACGGCACGAATTTTATTTTGCCACTCCGGCGAAGCCATCTGCTCTGGATACACCTTATGCAGCAGCTCCAGCATAATAGGTGCCGCAGTGGAGGCACCCGGCGAAGCACCCAGCAACGCAGAGACTGAGCCGTCTTCGGACGACACCACTTCCGTACCTAAACGCAGCACCGCGCCTTCTTTCTCATCTTTCTTGATGATCTGTACGCGCTGTCCGGCCGTCACCAGGCGCCAGTCTTCCTGTTTCGCCTGCGGCACATAAGCACGTAGCGCATCCATACGATCACGGTCACTTTGCAGTACCTGATCCATCAGATATTTCACCAGGTCAAAGCTTTTCAGCCCGACTTTAATCATCGGCATCACGTTGGTGCTGTTGAGCGAGGCAAACATATCCAGCAGCGAGCCCTGCTTCAGGAATTTGGTCGAGAAGGTCGCAAAAGGACCAAACAGCAGAACCTGCTTGCCGTTCAGCACGCGCGTGTCGACGTGGGGCACAGACATCGGTGGTGCGCCCACGCTCGCTTTGCCGTACACCTTCGCCATGTGCTGTTTCACGACCTCAGGATTCTCGGTGACCAGGAAGGAACCGCCGACCGGGAAGCCCGCGTAACCGTTGGCCTCCGGAATACCGGCCTTCTGCAGCAGCGGCAGCGCCGCCCCGCCTGCGCCAATAAAAATCTTACCGGCCGTCAACGTGCGGCGTGTCCCGTCCGTCAGGCAGACAAGCGTCACCTGCCAACGACCATCGTTAAGACGAGTGATTTCGCGGACTTCCTGATTCATGCGCAAACGGAAGTTGGCTTTTTTCTCCAGTGAGCTAATCAGCTGCCGCGTCACTTCACCAAAATCCACGTCGGTGCCCATGTCTGTCCAGGTCGCCGCCACTTTTTGACTGTCGGCCCGGCCTTTCATCACCAGTGGAATCCACTGCGCGATTTGCTGCGGATCTTCAGAGTAAGCCATGCCACGGAATAGCGTGCTTTTCTGTAAGGCATTAAAGCGCTTACGCAGAAACGCCACATTGTCATCGCCCCAGACAAAGCTCATATGTGGCGTGCTGTGAATAAAGCTTTTTGGTGTGTGCAGATTGCCTTTCTGAACGTGGTAAGCCCAGAACTGACGAGAGATTTGAAATGACTCATTGATCGCCACCGCTTTCGCGATATCGATACTGCCATCGGCTTTCTGCGGCGTATAGTTCAACTCGGCCAGCGCCGCATGGCCTGTACCTGCATTGTTCCAGCCATTTGAGGACTCTTCAGCCACATGCCCCAACCGCTCCACCATTTCAATGGACCAGTCTGGTTCAAGATCCTGAAGCCAGGTTCCTAACGTAGCACTCATGACGCCTGCGCCAATAAGCAGTACATCAACGTCTTTACGCTCCTGCGCCCTGGTGGTGTCCTTTCCGCTAACACTCATTGTGAGCGCAAGATTTACAGCTGATTTGCACATGAGGCGACATCTCCTCTTCTGTTGACCTGAAGCTCAACAGTGTTGCAGGCGAAATAGTCACGCTTCTGATGAGCGCGTTGCGCTACTTCCGGGTTAAGACTCAGGTATGGGTTAAAGCGACGATAACGAGTTAACTGAACGTTATGCTTTGTTGCTCAAATATAACATTCTCGCATCCGATTTAAACATTTGTTTATTTTTTAAATGCAGAAATGATTCAGCATAAGAAATAATCATAATGGCAAGTCCGCCATAAGTGATTTTTCCTTGTAGATTAGCAGGTTAAATAAAATGAGATGTTGCGGGATTGCTTTGTAATGGTGCAGGCTGAAAATGTCACCAGGCGGAAGGAATAATTTAAATTAATGAAAAATAGACTTTATTTAATTTTATTCCTGTCGATGAATTTATACTCGCAGGCAGAATGGGCCCGTTTGTGTAAAACAAATGTTACATTTTTGTGACCTATGGATGCGGCCTTGACGCCGCGATACCGTTACGCCCCGAGGTGAACGACATGCGGTTTTCGTCCCACTTTCAGATTTTCTTCAGAAGAGAAAACAGCGCAGGGCCTTAAACCCCAGAACGCAGGTTCAGCTGGCCGATGTGCCGGGATGCGTCAGCTTCACACGCGGAACCAGCGCCGCCAGACAAAGCGGATCACAAAGAACTCAAGCGCGCCCAGTAACAAGAACCACAGGCAAAATACCAGGGTGTACAGCTGGCTGAGATCCTGCAAATGGAACATCTGCTGCAAATGCTGCGCTACCGTCAGGCTAAAAGCCGGTGCGGGCAGCAGCAGGGCAGACAGAAAGCCCAGCAGCAAAATGCCACCGGGAAGGATTAAGGATTCGAAAGGGTTATTCATGAGCAGTGTTCCCTGTTTATCAGCCAGATATTTTCCGGTATTCCGTGCCAGGGTTCAATCACGGGATGTCTGTGCCTGTCATGGTTATGTCGAAACGCCGCAGAAAAGGCTTAAATGACATTAACTTAGCTGCATTCATAGCGGATGTTATGAGTTATAGCCTTGGCTATACTTAAATCCCTGATTTTATTGTCTTTTTATAACGATAATCGCGTGGTAGACTGCGCGCACTTTTTAAATTACCGAGCAATTTGTGTGATGGATTTAGCATGAAGTCGTGCTTTTTCATCCCAAGTGAACAAATCATGACCTTTATTGCCACCCTTATTCTTGCTCTTGGAATGTCAATGGACGCATTTGCCGCCGCGCTGGGCAAAGGTGCGGCCTTGCATCGCCCTGGCCTGAAAGAAGCCGTGCGGACCGGTCTGATTTTCGGTTGTATTGAAGCTCTGACGCCCCTTATCGGCTGGGCGCTGGGTCTGGCTGCCAGCCAGTATGTTGCCGCATGGGATCACTGGATCGCCTTTTTCCTCCTGGCCTTCCTGGGCGCGCGTATGATGATGGAAGGCTTCCGCAAAACCGCCGCCGAGCCGTGCGAAGCGCCGCAAAGTCATGGCTTTATGGTACTGGCCACCACCGCAGTCGCGACCAGCCTTGATGCTCTGGCAGTAGGGGTCGGACTGGCGTTTCTGCAGGTCAATATCGTCACCACGGCGCTGACTATCGGGGCCGCCACCACCGTAATGGCGACCACGGGCGTGCTGATTGGCCGTTTCATCGGGCCGGTTTTAGGCAAATGGGCTGAAGTCCTGGGCGGGCTGGTCCTGATCGCTATCGGTTCAACCATTCTTATTGAGCATTTGGCCCTGTTTCAGTAACGGGTGTAAATGTGAATTTTGTGATCTGGTTCAAAATTTATTGCTGATTAAAACAGCAGGCGCTATACTTTTCCTGTAGTTATTCAACAAAATTTTAACCGGATGATGTATGAAACGTTTTTTTAAGTACGTGTTCCACGCTTATGTTGAAACCTTTAAACACGTACCACCCGGCGCGCTTAACTAAGCGCCCACCGAATACCCTCGATAGTCGCGGTCAGGGACAGACCGGTGATTATCACCCCCGTTTTCGCTTCCCCGCTTTGATTGCATAGCGCCGTAATGGCGACTTTTTCAGCTTTCGTTTATCCACACACTTCCTACTGACATAACGTGATGCATCTGGACATCCACTGTGCCAGTCGATGTACGATTTTTATCGCGTTTTTTGCTACGCTGCGCACCGATTTATTTTAAAACATAGGGTTATCACCCGTAGCCATGACGAGGCAGCAATGCAGCTATGCAGTTTACCTGGTTTACCGCTGGCAAGAACTGGCCGCAGACCGGGGGCTTCGGGCCCTGGATGACCACCGCCGACGACATTCCTGACCCACAGCAGTTAACCATTAAAACGGTGCTGAATGGTCGGGAAGTGCAAAACGATACCACCGCCAGCATGGTGCATCCGGTCGCCAAAATTATTGAATACATTTCCGCCTTTAGTCCGCTGTCGCCAGGGGATGTCATTATTACCGGTTCACCGGGCGGCGTGGGCAAAAAACGTACGCCGCCGCTGTTCATGTTTAGTGGTGATGTGATTGAAGTGGAGATCGGAAAAATCGGTCGCCTGCGTAACACCATTGCCTGACAGCATGCATTAACCGCCTGTCTCTGCGATTCCCGTCCTACACTCAATGGATACCCAGGAACAGGAGCAGCTGATGAGGCGTACCATCCAGTGTAAAAAGCGGCAGGGCATGGCGCTAGCCGCCGGGATTGGTTTAGGTGTCGCGGCGGTCGTATGGGGCACGAAACGCTGGCAGCAAATGAAGCAAACGCCACCCGTTTCGCCACGCAGCCATCACGCGGGATTAGCGGGTTACTATCAACAGATTGGCGACTGGCGCATGTTTACCCGCGTGACGCCTGAGGAACCCCACGGCTTGCCTGTTGTACTGATCCACGGCCTGGTGATGTCGGGGCGCTCAATGGAGCCGCTCGCACTGGCGCTGGGACGGGATTATCACGTCCTGGTTCCCGACCTGCCGGGCTTCGGCGGCAGCGCATTGCCCGCATCGGCCCCTGTTCTGTCGGTTAATGAACTGGCCGATATCCTGTGGCAGTGGTTGCAGCACAACGGTTTTCAGCGAGCAATCTGGGTGGGCAGCGCTTTTGGCTGTCAGGTACTGGCGGCGCTGGCGGATAAATACCCTGAAGCGGTGGCGGGACTGGTGCTACAGGGACCCACTGCCGATCGCCATGCGCGCAGCCTGGTACGTCAGATGTGGCGAGGCTGGCGTAACAGCCGGATGGAAGCGCATCGCTCGCCGGGCGCGCTGGCCCGGATCGACTGGGCCAAAGCCGGCCTGCCGCGCGCCGTTGGCACGATGCGAGCCATGCTGAACGATCCCATCGAACACCATCTTACCTATGTCACTGCACCAACCTTACTGCTGAGAGGCTCACGCGATCCGGTCTGCCCGGCGCGCTGGCTGGATGAGCTGGCGGGGCTGTTACCGCACAGCGAAAAAATCACCTTACGCGGCGGGACGCACAGGCTGCACTACGTTTATCCGTGGAGTTTCTGCCACGCCATCCGGCCTTTTTTAGCGCGTATTCAGCAGGAGAGCCAGCATGAGTAAACCGCCCAAGGGCATCGCCCGGTTTGATTCAGCCGCCACAATGTTGCTGACCTTAGCGAATGCACTTCACGATCGGCCTTTTGCCAGCCCGACCCAGTCGCCGATGTTAGACCGCTTATTGCCTTCGTTTGATCGCTTACCGACCCGGTTGCGTGAGTGGGGCTATGCGGTCAGCGGTCTGGCCGAGGGCATCAGTCATAAACAGGCCAGCGAGCTGGATATAGAAGGTATCGCCGAATGGATGGTCAGCACCTATCCTCAACGCGACTATCCGGCTGCGTTTGTGGGGGCCACCAATGGTGCCCTGGTGCACCTGGCCGCGGCGATGGGAACGCCGTGGCTGCCGCAAACCTTTCTGTGCCCGATACGCATGCAGCAGAACGACGCGGATGATGCCCAGTCAGGATTCGAGGAAGGTAAGGCCGTGGCGGCGGCACTGCTGGCGACCTGGCCGAAGCTGGCGGTACATCACATGCAAGATCCGAGTCAGGATCGCCTCCTGCTGGAGAAAATGCACGACTTCCGCCTTAAGTTGCGCGACATGCCGCTGGCCTTCAATGAGTTTCTGCTGGGCGGATTACCGGCGGGAGCAACGCTGTTCATTAATCACTGCACGCGACAGTGGCCGGTAACGCGCACCAGTGATCGCTCTTTCTTCCAGTTTGGCGCACCCGGCGGTGCAACCGAAAACGAGTATTTGCGCGGCGGGCCGAGAGTCGCCGAATACCTGGCGCGGGCAGGCGTGGATCGCGCGCGCTGGGAGCCACCTGCCATCACCGATCATGTCCCTGAGGCGGAGTGGGGGCTGGACGGCTACCTGATTCCTCCGCTGAAAAAACTGGCAGAAGCCCAGCGCTGGACGCTGATGGAGATTCGTTACGATGACCCGGAGGCGCTGAGTTTTGTGGTCGCCGAAATTTACCGTGACTGGTATCTGGCGGCGGGCATACTGCCAGCCCGGCTGACGGTAGACAGCTTTTTACTGATGGACCCCTGGTGCAGCATGCAGCAGCACGCGATTCCCTTCTGGCTGATGTTTCCGTCCGTGCCGTCGGCGGATGCACTGCAACGCTTTCTTGAGAAGCAGCCGCCTTTTAACCATATCGACATGATGCTCTATTCCCATGGCACTGACAGCATCGGCCTGGCGGACATCGATCGCTGGAAACAGCTGTTAGCCTTTGCCAGGGAAGAGGGGGCATTCGTCGGGGTAGATGAAACGCGCTTCCCTCACGATTTTTCCACCTTTTCACGGTTCGATTCGGCGCTCCGGGAACGCGCACCGCTGCTGCCTGTCCCGCCGCCACTCAGTGTCGATAACGTGATTGCGGGGATTCAGCGTTACGGTGCGCGCCACGGCGTCACCCTCCAGGCGCTGACCTGAATCAGGTGCCGTCGGTAATGGGATTGCGCACCAGCAGCAGGTACGCCAGCGCACCGACCAGGGTGACACAGGCACAAATCATCAGCGCCAGGCTGAATGATTTAGTGGTATCCAGCACCCAACCGGTGATAACTGGCGCAAAAGAGGCAAAGATAAAGCTGGCAAAGTTTTGAATGCTGCCCACGGACGCCGTCATGCGGGCGGTGACGTTGGCATGGATCAAGCCCCAGCAGGAGGTGCCGGCAAAGTGGATACAAAACAGCGCCATACCGATCAGCGTCACAGCGCTGGTGGTGTCGGTGGCGCGCGTCACGATGGCGGTAAAACCTGCCGACAGGATCATGCCGCTCACAATGCAGGCTTTACGGGTTTTTACCGCATCCCAACCGCGTCTGACCAGCGCATCAACCACATAGCCGTTTAGCAACATGCCTGCAGCACCAAACAGGAAAGGAATCGCCGCCAGTAAACCGGTGCTTTTCAAATCAAGATGATACGTCGATTGCAGATAGCCCGGCAGCCAGGCAATGTACAGCCAGGCGGTATAGTTAATACCGCTGAAGCCAATCATCATGCCCCACATGGTGCGCTGTTTAAACAGTCCGCGCCATTCACGAAAACTGATCGGCTCTTTACGCGATGCCACGCTGCCTGCCTGCAGGTAGTGGATCTCTTCAGCGCTTAGCTGTTTGTTATCGCGATCGCGGTAAACCAGGTACCAGCCGAGGGCAAGAAACACACCCAGAATACCGATGGTGACAAACATGCCGCGCCAGCCCAGAACCAGCATCATGGCAGCCAGAATGGGCGGCGCGATGGACAAGCCAATCATGGAGGCGGCGTTAAACATCCCCATCGGCATACCGCGATCTTTAATGTTAAACCAGTCGTTGATGACCTTTACCCCACAAGGATTCATGGGGGCTTCACCAATGCCCAGCCCAATACGCACCAGCACAAACTGGGTAAAGTTATGCACCAGACCGGACGCGGCCTGGAACAGGGACCAGATAAACATTCCCAGGGCCAGCATAATGCGCGGCCCTTTACGATCCAGCAGGGCACCTGCGGGCAACTGCGCCAGTCCATAAGCCAGCGAGAACGCCGACAGCAGCACGCCGATCTCGGTGGCGTTGAGTCCCATTTCACCCCGAATGGTCATGTTGGCCACAGACAGTGAGCTGCGATCCAGGTAGTTAATGATGGCAGCAAACAGCAGTAGCAGCATGGCGGTAATCTGGACTTTACGAATGCGCGGCGAGCGCACGATATCACTGCGCAACGGCACAAACGCCTCGCCGGGCGAGGTGTCGGGCGGATTCGCGTGATCAACAACCGATCTGTGTTCCATGGCAATCTCCCTGGACAGGCGATTTATCATTATGATGAGTAGCAATGTCGCCCAACGGCACAGGGCCGTCGGTGCGTTGCGCTGAGAGTAAGGGGAATAAAAGCGAGATGTTGTAAAGTTGTTTCAAAATCGTGCGGGAGCTAATGCTTTGTGGTTTTTAATCGGGTTTTAATTGTACTGATTAATGCTCCGCACCATTGAACGCTTGGCGGTCGCCAGATGGTTATGCAACGCGCACAGCGCATCCACATCCCGGCGGCCAATCAAAGCAGACAGAATCGCCATATGCTCTTCCAGCGCGACGATATTTCGCTGCTTAAGATCGCTTTCATCCCACTGATAATGCGAATGGAAAATCACCGAAATAATCTCCAGCGACTGATTAAAGAAGGGGTTATTGGCGGCCGACAGAATCAGCCAGTGCAGCTCTTTATCCAGTGCAGCAAAATGGCGATAGTTGCTGGCGATGGTTTCGCGCATCGATCGGTGCCGATCCAGCAGATCTCGCGCCTGAATCCAGCGCTCATCCTCCCTGGGCAAATTCAGGAAGCGGGTAAGCGCATGGGTTTCCAGCATTTCACGCAGTTCAAATAACTTTTCAGCGTACTCTTGCGAAAACTTTTTCATCTGCCAGTGACCGCGTTTTACCGGCTCCAGCAGGTTATAGCGCATAAAATGCAGCAGGAATTCGCGAACCGCCACCGGGCTGACGTTGGCCTGCCTGGCCAGCTGTAATTCACTGAAGGTATCGCCGGGCTGCAGCAGTCGCTGATTGATCATATCAAAAAAGCGTTTTTCCACCTGGCTGGCCTGCTGCTCAATGGCGGGGGCAACGGCGCTGAGGCCGTCTTCTGCTTCAGGCTCGCGTACGATAACCCAGCTCTCATTCACTGTTTCCAGAACGCCACGTTCATGCAGATAGCGCAAAGCATGGCGCACCGTGGTACGGCTGATGTTGAACATCTCAGCCAGCGCGGCCTGGGGCGGAAGTGGCGACTGGATGTGGCCCTGGGCAATGCTCTCCAGCATATGGTTAATCACGTTATGGCGTAAATTCTGGCTACGGCTCATGAGCGGCTCCGGTTTTTTAAGCATTAAAAACCATTGAAGTCCCAAAAAAACCGTCACGCTTCACAGATTGAGCAAAGGAAAACCGTTATTGCGGCAAGATTCGCCATAACTGCGCTAACGCTAACGGGAGAATTACCATGACAACAATGAAAGCACTAGTCATCACCGAACCACGCAACATGGTCTGGACCACGCGCGACGTCCCCCGTCCTGCGCCTGCGGAGGCGCTGATTAAACTCGTCAGTGCCGGCATCTGCGGCACCGATATCCACGCCTGGGCAGGAAACCAACCTTTTTTTAGCTATCCACGCGTACTCGGGCATGAACTCTGTGCAGACATTGTTGAAACGGGCAGCGCCGTGCAGGGTTTTGCCGTCGGTCAGCGGGTGGCGCTGATTCCTTACCTCTCCTGCTATGAGTGCGATGCCTGCCAAAGCGGTAAAACCAACTGCTGTGAAAACATTTCGGTGATTGGCGTGCATCAGGATGGCGGCTTTTGCGACTATCTCAGCGTGCCCGCCGCAAACCTGCTGGCGGTGGATGAGTTGGCACCCGAGGCGGCGGCATTGATCGAACCCTTTGCGATCAGCGCCCATGCGGTACGGCGTGCGGCGGTGGCACAGGGCGATCAGGTGCTGGTGGTGGGTGCCGGTCCCATTGGCTTGGGTGCGGCGGCTATCGCCGCAGCCGATGGCGCGCAGGTGATCGTGGCCGACACCAGTGATTACCGTCGCCAGCACGTCAGTCAGCAACTCGGCCTCCTTGCGCTGAATCCGGCGGAAGCTGATTTTATTGCTGCACTGCGTGCCGGGTTTAACGGGCAACTGGCGTTAACCGTGATCGATGCCACGGGAAATCCGGCGGCGATGAACGCGGCGGTTAGCCTGATTCGCCACGGCGGCACGGTGGTTTATGTGGGCCTGCATAAAGGCGATTTGGTCATCCCCGACAGCGAATTCCACAAAAAAGAGAGCACGCTAATGGGCAGCCGGAATGCCACGCGCGAAGATTTTGACCGGGTGCGTGAACTCATGGCCGCAGGGAAACTGCGTGCAGAAATGATGCTCAACCAGCGTTTCGCCTTCTCGACGCTGGCAGAGCAGTTTGAGGAAGCGGTCATTAACAATCGTGAGTTGATTAAAGGCGTTATCGATTTTGATCGCTAACGGTGGCCGCCAGGTTTATCGACTGAGTACCTGAAAAAAGTGTTGTCGCACCGCCTCCGCGTCGACGCCTAATGCGATGCGCTGCCGGGGAAGATCGCGGAAGGGATTATGCCGGGAAGCCAGCGTACTCTGTTGACGCACCGTCTGACCGCGGGCAATGCCTTCCGTAATAACCCGAAGCGGGCTTTCCACCAGCGTGAACGCCTCTGGCAGGCAGAGCCAGGAGAGGGTCAGCGTGTCATGCAGCGCCATGCCAGAAAATCCTTCTTTCTCAAGACTGTAGGCCAGATAAGGGCGACAGATGGCACGCAGCACCGGCTGATTAAGCCGATCCACCTCTTCACTGTGGATCAATACTTTATGGGTCACATCAAGCGGGATCAGCACGATCGGTAAGGCGGAGGAAAAAACCTGATCGGCGGCGTGCGGATCTTTCCAGATATTAAATTCGCTAAAGGGCGTCACATTTCCGCAGTGCCCGTCCGTGCCAAATGCGCCGCCCATCACGACTAACTCTTTTACCAACGGAATGATATCGGGTGCCTGATTGATTGCGCTGGCGATATTGGTCAGCGGACCAATGGCGACAAGGGTGACCGCACCTGGGTTGGCCCGCACGCTGTCGATAATAAACTGCACCGCACCGGGTGCCTTGTCGCTGAAGGGATTATCAAAGGCATCGCCCAGGCCATCTTCGCCGTGCAGTCGGGCGGGCGCACTGGGTGCCTCGGCCAGCGGACGGGAACAGCCACGGTAAACCGGCACATCAATCGCCATTTTCTGGCAAAACAGCCTGGCGTTTCTCACGGCCTGTCCGACGGCAACGTTGCCAAATACGGTGGTTATGCCCAGCAAATGTTGGGTGCGGGCGGCATAAGCCAGGGCAAAGGCATCGTCTACGCCGATATCAGTATCAAAAATGACAGTTCGCACAGGCCGCTCCAGAAGAGAGTTTTACCCCTTCGCCGCTGGCGAAAGGCATTTAACGGCTCTACAACGCCGCTGCCGGATAAACATTTAAGCGCAAAACGGCAACCGGGGAAACCTGAATCATGCCCGCCTGGACCTTCTGCTTTGCGGCGGCACAAGGTGCTGCGCTGACGTCAGTTCACGTAACGATTCTCTCCGCTCAACCACGGTTGCCAGCCAGAAAAAGGCATCGTATGATGGCCCGCATAAGGTGATGGCGTTCCACCTTTCCCAACCGCCTGCAGGCGTAACCTGCGGCTGATGACGCCTGACATTATCCTTAATCCTTTCGCGGGAGTCGGTGTGTCAGGTGTATGCTTTTTTCTTGCCCTCCACCGTCTTCTGCGCCAATCCTGAAATGGAGTCTGTGATGTTAAAACCGCTATTCGCTGTGATTCTGGGCGGCAGTATTGGCTGTGTGTTGCGCTGGTGGTTCGCCATGCGGTTTAACGCGTTATTTCCCAATCTGCCGCCGGGCACGCTGTTAGTGAACCTGATTGGTGGATTTGTGATTGGCGGTGCCATGGCCTGGTTCGTCAGGCATCCCCAGCTCGACCCAGCCTGGAAATTATTAATTACCACCGGCTTATGTGGCGGGCTCACCACGTTCTCGACGTTTTCGGCGGAGTTAATGACATTGTTGCAGTCTGGCAAATATCTGTGGGCAATGAGCAGTGCGCTGATTCATGTCATTGGCTCATTGCTGATGTGCTTTGCCGGTTTTGCGCTCGTTAACCTGTTGAGCTAACGCAGCGGCGAAACCGGCGTGCCTGCGGTGGCGAAAGCGTGTTTAGTCCTGTAAGCACTGGGCAATAAACCCGGCGGCATGCATTGCGCCCTGGGCTGAGATGGTGTGGCCGGTCTGAGGTTCAAACACCGCTTCGACCGGGACGCCCACCGCTTTCAGGCGAGTCGCCGCCGACTCACTTTCACTGGCCGGTATCACCGTATCAGCCCGGCCGTGAATCAACAGGGCTGGCGTGTGAGCCTGTGGCGTGATCGGGCCGTCAAAGGCCAGTCGCCCCGAAAACGCCACCACGCCCGCCAGGGGATAACGCCCGGAAGCCAGCAGGTCCAGCGCCATAATTGACCCCTGGGAAAAGCCCACCAGGATGACGTTTTCCCAGCGGTCTGCCATCCCGTTCTGAGACATCAGATTACGGATAACGCTGTCAAAGGCCTCGCGGGCGTCACGCACCCGACCCGGACGATTTTCTGGCGTAATATCGGCCAGGCTGAACCACTGATAGCCCGCGCCATGTTCAAAGGCGTAAGGCGCATCCGGTGACGCAAAGGCGACATCCGGGAGCAGGGTGGTCCAGTAGTCGCCAATCGGGGCCAGATCGTCTCCGTTACTGCCCACGCCGTGTAGAAAGATCACCAATGCTTTAGCCATGCCCGTTCCTTCGCTGTTTTTTGTCAGATTCTGCAGGCATTTGAACAGGTGACGGGATTAACGTCAAAACCAAACTACGCTTCAGGTAGCGCGTGCGCCTGAGCGGGGTCTGCATGAAGCATTCCGTGCCCTCCTTCTTTCCCTGAAACCTAAAACCTGCTTGACTACTGTGTCACCGGTTGCCGTCTGGAGTTATGCATGTCGTTGTTTCACCTGAATTCGCTTTCAGACATTCCTGCCGCTGAATGGGATGCCCTGTTGACCGATCAACAGCCCTTTTTACGTCACGCATTTTTACTGAGCCTGGAGGAAAGCGGCAGCGTCAGGCCAGAAAGGGGCTGGCAGTCCGATCATCTCCTCTGGCGTGAGGCAGGCGAGCTTCGCGCCGTCCTTCCCGGCTATCAAAAATTCCATTCTCAGGGTGAATACGTGTTCGATCACGCCTGGGCCGATGCCTGCCAGCGTGCCGGTATTCCTTACTACCCAAAATGGCTGGGCGCGATTCCTTTTAGCCCGGTCACTGGTGCTCGCGTGCTCGGCGCACCGGATGCCGCCGCCCGGCTTCTTGCTGCGTTACCGGACGCGCTGGCGGAGCAGGGGTTAAGTGGTGCGCATATCAACTTCACCGATCCGCAAGCGAACGCCTTGCTGGCGGCGCAACCTGACTGGCTGGCACGACTGGGCTGCCAGTATCACTGGCACAATCGGGGCTATCGCGACTTTCAGGACTTTCTGGATACGCTGATGTCGCGTAAACGCAAACAGTTGCGTAAAGAGCGCGAGCAGGTCGTACAGAGCGGTTTTGCATTTGACTGGTATCGCGGCGATCAACTGCGTGAGGATCAGTGGGATTTTGTCTATACCTGCTATGCCAATACGTATGCGGTGCGCGGTCAGCGCCCCTATCTGACCCGTGCCTTCTTCAGCCTGCTGGCTGAGAGGATGCCGGACAATATTCGCGTCGTGATCGCCCGTTTACAGCAGCAACCTGCGGCGATGGCCTTCTATCTTAAAGATGGCGAAAGCCTGTATGGCCGCTACTGGGGATGCCTGGCGGAATTTGACCGGCTCCACTTTGAAACCTGCTTTTATCAGGGGATGGATTTCGCCATAGCGGAAGGGCTGCAACGCTTTGATGCTGGCGCGCAGGGCGAGCACAAGCTGGTGCGGGGTTTTGAACCCCAGATTACCCACTCCTGGCACTATCTGTGCCATCCCGGCCTGCGCGCCGCCGTAGAGGATTTTTTGCAGCAGGAGCGGCAAGGCGTCCACCTGTGGGCCGATGAAGCCCGTGACGCCTTGCCCTATCGACGCGGCGACTAATCTGCGCCCACAAATCCCCCCGTCTGGTGCTGCCACAGACGGGCATAAAGGCCGTTTTGTGCCAGTAGCGCATGATGGCTACCGATTTCCACAATCTGGCCTTTTTCCAGCACCACCAGACGATCCATTTTGGCGATGGTGGACAGACGGTGAGCAATGGCAATCACGGTTTTACCCTTCATCAAGGATTCCAGGCTTTCCTGAATCGCGGCTTCCACTTCCGAGTCGAGCGCGGACGTCGCTTCATCCATAATCAGGATCGGCGCATCTTTCAGCAGCACACGGGCGATGGCCACGCGCTGGCGCTGACCGCCTGACAGTTTCACGCCGCGTTCGCCCACATGGGCATCCAGGCCAAAACGGCCCTGTGAATCGGACAGCAACGGGATAAACTCATCGGCGCGGGCGCGCTGGATGGCTAACTGAAGCGCCTCTTCACTGGCATTTGGTCGTCCGTACAGCAGGTTTTCGCGGATGGAACGGTGCAGCAGTGAGGTATCCTGGGTGATCATCCCGATCTGGCGGCGCAGGCTCTCCTGCGTCACCTCAGCAATATTCTGACCGTCAATCAGGATACGACCGCCGTTGAGGTCGTACAGGCGCAGCAACAGGTTCACCAGGGTGGATTTACCCGCACCGGAAGGCCCAATCAGGCCAATCTTTTCACCGGGTTTGATGGTCAGATTCAGGCCATCAATGACCGGACGGCCCCCACCGTAGTCAAAACGGATGTCTTGAAAACGAATCTCACCTTGCGCCACCTTTAGCTGGGTTGCTTTGGGAGCGTCCTGCACGCTGAGCGGCTGTGAAATGGTGTTGAGTCCGTCCTGCACCATGCCGATGTTTTCAAAAATACCGTTGACGACCCACATCACCCAGCCGGACATGTTGACCAGGCGGATCACCAGGCCGGTTGCCAGGGCAATCGCCCCTACGCTAATCAGCGATTCGCTCCACAGCCACAGTGCCAGGCCAGAGGTTGAGACAATCAACATCCCGTTCAGCGTCGACAGCGTCAGATCCATGCTGGTCACCATCCGGTTAGCCTGCTGCGTCTTATCTGTCTGCTCCTGAATCGCTTCGCGGGCATACTGACGTTCCAGATCGCTGTGCGCGAACAGCTTAATGGTGGCGATGTTGGTATAGCCGTCAACAATGGTGCCCATCAGCTTCGAGCGGGCCTCTGACGACACCACCGAACGGGATTTAACCCGTGGCACGAAATAGCGCAGCGCGGCAACGTAGGCCACAATCCAGATAATCAATGGAATCATCAGGCGCCAGTCGGCTTCTGCAAACAGTACCAGCGCCGTTGCGGCATAGATCAGCACATGCCAGATCGCATCCACAAGTTGCACCGCAGAGTCGCGCAGCGAGTTACCGGTTTGCAAAATACGTTGCGCAATCCGCCCGGCAAAGTCGTTTTGAAAAAAGTTCATGCTCTGCCGCAGGACATAATTATGATGCTGCCAGCGGATCATACTGGTCATGCCGGGGTTGATGCTCTGATGAACCAGCATATCGTGCAGCGCAATAAAAACCGGCCGCAGTATCAGCGCAACACAGCCCATCCACAACAATGTTTGCCAGTTATCCCGGAACAACGTGGCCGGCGTAGAGTGGTTCACCAAATCAATAATGCGGCTCAGATAACTGAACAGCGCTACCTCAATCAGCGCGCCGATTAATCCCACCACCAGCAACGCGGCAAAGCTCGGCCATACCTGGCGCAGATAGTAAAAATAAAACGGCCAAACCCGCGAGGGCGGCATGTCGGTCGGTGCATCCTGAAAAATATTGATAAAACGTTCGAAACGACGATACAACATAGAGTCACTCTTTCCGTTCGATAAGAGTTACAGCTTAGTGCATGTGTAGGCCCGATTAAAAAGGATTAAATATGGATATCACTCTGCGCGGCCGTGAGCCGCACGATGCGGCGGCTTATCAACGTCTTTACGGTCATCCGGACGTTTATCCCTGGACGCTACAGTTGCCTTTTCCCAGCGTAGCCACCTGGGAGAAGAAGTTTGCAAAGATGGATGCGGAAGGCTTTATCAATTTTATCGCCGAAGTTGACGGTGAAATGGTGGGCGAACTCACGCTGTTCACTCATCATAATCCGCGTACCCGGCACTGCATCAGTTTCGGTATTGGCGTCAATCCTGCCTTTTCCGGTCGCGGCGTCGGCGCGCATTTAATTCGTAACGCCATGGATTATGCCCGTAACTGGCTGGGCATCACCCGCATGGAGCTGGAAGTGTTCCACGATAATCATCGGGCGTTAGCGCTCTATGAACGACTGGGCTTTGAGCGTGAGGGCGTCCGTCGTCAGGCATCGCTGCGTGAAGGTAAACTTCACGATGTGGTGATGATGGCAATATTGCTCACTGAGAAAGCGTAACCACGCCCGTTTTCTTTTACCGGTGAACGGGAAAACTCTCCCTCTGGCGTCTAAAATTTGTGCTGCACCACAGTTCGCACAAAATGACCTGCATAAAACCGAGTGCCTGCCGATATCACGATATCACCCGCTGATACTCTGGAGGGAGATTGTGATTAAACTCATAACAATCGACGAACTGAAACCGGGTATGTTCGTCCACAAACTCGAAGTCTGGTGGTTTAAAGACAAACGCATTCGCAACCAGATGTTGATCACCGATCAACGTCAGGTTTTGATGTTTCGTCATGAAGGCATAACGCGTTTATGGATCGATATGGAGAAATCGATTTCATTGACGCCATCTGCGCCGAAAAAAGTCGATTCAGGCATCCGCGCGCCGTTCTCTCAGGAAATGGAGCAGGCACAGCATATCTTTGAACAGGGCAAGCCAAAGGTGCTGGCCATGTTCAACGAGGCACGCCTGGGCTATGGCCTGAATCTCAGCGATATGATTGCGATTGTCGATCAGATTGCCGGTTCCATCGAACGTGAGCCTTCGGCGCTGTTACGTGTGGCGCAGCTTAAAGATCATGACAATTACACCTATCTGCACTCTATGGCGGTATGTGGGCTCATGATCGCCTTGGGTAAAAAGCTGGGGCTGGATGCTCAGCAACTGCAACGGGTCGGCATGGGCGGATTACTGCATGATTTGGGTAAGGCGGCGGTGCCGCTCTCTATTCTCAATAAACCCGATAAGCTCAGCGACGATGAGTTTCAGGTGATGTGTGAACATCCGATTGCCGGTGCGCAGATGCTGATGGATGCCCATGCGGGCGACGATCTGGTCGATATAGCGCTGCATCATCATGAAAAATATGACGGCACTGGCTATCCCTATGGCCTGAAGGGCCATGAGATTAGCGTGTATTCCCGCATGACGACCATCTGCGACGTTTACGATGCGCTGACCTCAACGCGGCCCTACCGTAAAGGCTGGACGCCCGCCAAAACGCTGCAGATGATGTTGAGCTGGCAGGGGCATTTTGACACCACCTTACTGCACGCTTTTGTCAGTACCATCGGTCTGTATCCTGTCGGTTCGCTGGTCCGCCTGGCATCAGGCCGCATCGCGTTGGTGGTGAAGGGCGGCGATAAGTCATTACAGCGACCCAAGGTGCATGTTTTCTGGTCACTGCATGCGCAGCGGGAAATTAAACCTGAGGTACTGGATCTGGGCGACAGTTTCTGTACTGACAGTATTGTCTGTGCCGAAGATAACGGTGGCTGGGACGGCGTGGATCTGAGCCGCATCTGGCAGTTGGAAGCCGCCTGATATTACGGCTATTTTTATACATTTTTTATATCCCCGACCCGCTTTTTAACCCTTTCTTTATGTGCCCAGGCGCAAGCTACTCAGCAAATCCAAACCTCTGGAGGTTGCTGTGAGCGCAGGCGTAATAACCGGCATTGTGCTGGTGGTGTTGTTACTGGGCTATCTGATTTATGCCCTGTTAAATGCGGAGGCCTTCTGATGGCGGCCAATGCGTTTTTACTGATAGCGGTTTATCTGCTGTTACTGATGGTGATGGCGCAGCCGCTGGGGCGCGGGCTGGCCGCGTTAGTCGCGGACAAGCCTCTGTTTACGCGTGCAGAAGCCTTTCTGTGGCGCATATCAGGAACCCAACAAGGCGATATGCGCTGGCAGCAATACTTGCTGGCGATCCTGGTGTTCAATCTGCTGGGTATGGCTGTGCTGTTGGCCATGCTGATGTTTCAGGGACAGTTGCCCCTTAATCCGCAGCATCTGCCCGGACTGAGCTGGGATCTGGCGCTGAATACGTCCATCAGTTTTGTCACCAACACCAACTGGCAGTCTTATGCGGGCGAAAGCACCTTAAGCTATTTCAGTCAGATGGTCGGACTGACGGTGCAGAACTTCGTGTCCGCTGCCACCGGTATTGCCATCGCGTTTGCATTGATTCGCGGTTTTGCGAATCGATCTATCGCCACGCTGGGCAACGCCTGGCGTGATTTGACGCGCGTGACGCTCTACGTTCTGCTGCCGATTAGCCTGCTGATGGCGCTGTTTTTTGTCAGCCAGGGCAGCATCCAGAACTTCCTGCCTTATCACAACCTCACCAGTCTGGAAGGGGCACAGCAAACGCTGGCAATGGGGCCTGTTGCCTCTCAGGAAGCAATCAAAATGCTGGGGACCAACGGCGGCGGTTTCTTCAACGTCAACTCCGCCCATCCGTTTGAGAATCCCACCGCACTCACCAATTTTGTCCAGATGTTAAGTATCTTCCTGATTCCGGCGGCTCTCTGCTTTGCCTTTGGCGAAAGCGTCAAAGACCGTCGTCAGGGAAATATGTTGCTGTGGTCAATGACGCTGATGTTCGTGGTGGCCGCGGCGCTGGTGATGTGGGCCGAACTGCATGGTAATCCGCACTTCCTGACGCTCGGCGCTGACAGCGCTATCAATATGGAAGGCAAAGAGACGCGCTTCGGCATCCTTAACTCCAGCCTGTATGCGGTGATTACGACGGCGGCTTCCTGTGGCGCAGTGAACGCCATGCACGACTCGTTTACCGCACTGGGCGGCATGGTGCCCATGTTGCTGATGCAACTGGGCGAAGTGGTGTTTGGCGGAGTCGGTGCCGGTCTGTACGGCATGCTGCTGTTTGTCTTGCTGGCGGTGTTTATTGCCGGGTTGATGATTGGCCGCACGCCAGAGTTTCTCGGCAAGAAAATCGACGTGTGGGAAATGAAAATGACCGCCCTGGCGATTCTGGTCACCCCCGCGCTGGTGCTGATTGGCACGGCGATCGCTATGATGACCGATGCGGGACGCGCCGGCATGGCAAACCCGGGAACGCATGGCTTTAGTGAAGTGCTGTACGCCGTCTCGTCGGCTGCCAATAACAACGGTAGCGCCTTTGCGGGCCTGAGCGCCAATACGCCGTTCTGGAACCTGCTGCTGGCGGTGTGCATGCTGCTGGGACGCTTCGGCATCATCATTCCGGTCATGGCAATTGCCGGTGCCATGGCGGTGAAAAAAGTGCAACCGGTCGGTAACGGTACGCTGCCTACGCACGGTCCTCTGTTTATCGCCCTGTTAATCGGTACCGTCTTGCTGGTCGGCGCGCTGACCTTTATTCCTGCTCTGGCGCTGGGTCCGGTGGCCGAGCATCTGCAACTTATTCAGGGACAATCATCATGAGTCGTCAACAACAGGTGTTTGACGCAGCGCTGTTACGTGCCTCAGCGATCGATGCTGTAAAAAAACTCGATCCCCGCGTGCAGTTTCGCAATCCGGTCATGTTTGTGGTTTACCTGGGCAGCATCCTGACTACGATTCTGGCCTTACTGATGTTTACCGGACACCAGAGCGGCAGCGCCAGTTTTACCGGTGCCATTGCCCTGTGGTTATGGTTCACCGTACTGTTTGCCAACATGGCAGAAGCGCTGGCGGAAGGGCGCAGTAAAGCCCAGGCAAACAGCCTGAAAGGGGTTAAAAAAACCAGCTTCGCCAAAAAACTGTCGGCTGCGCACTACGGCGCAAAATGGCAGCAGGTTGCGGCTGACCAACTGCGCAAAGGTGACGCGGTGCTGGTGGAAGCCGGTGATGTCATCCCCTGTGATGGCGAGGTCGTTGAAGGGGGCGCATCGGTGGACGAAAGCGCGATCACCGGCGAATCGGCACCGGTGATCCGTGAGTCGGGGGGGGATTTTGCCTCTGTGACTGGCGGGACACGCATTCTGTCAGACTGGCTGGTCATCACCTGTAGCGCCAACCCAGGGGAAACCTTCCTGGACCGGATGATCGCCATGGTTGAAGGCGCGCAGCGCCGTAAAACCCCGAACGAGATTGCCCTGACTATTCTGCTGGTGTCGCTCACCATCGTGTTTCTGTTAGCCACTGTCACGCTGTGGCCTTTTTCAGCCTGGGGCGGCACGCCGGTTACCATCACGGTGCTGGTGGCGTTGCTGGTGTGCCTGATCCCAACCACCATTGGCGGCCTGCTGTCCGCCATCGGTGTGGCCGGGATGAGCCGTATGCTGGGCGCTAACGTGATTGCCACCAGTGGCCGGGCAGTCGAAGCCGCAGGGGACGTAGATGTGCTGATGCTGGATAAAACCGGCACCATCACCCTGGGTAACCGTCAGGCAACGCAGTTTTTACCGGCACCCGGCGTAACGGAAGAGCAGCTGGCAGATGCTGCGCAACTGGCGTCACTGGCGGATGAAACCCCGGAAGGGCGCAGTATTGTGGTACTGGCAAAGCAAAAGTTTAACCTGCGTGAACGCGATCTGAGCAGCATGGGCGCCAGCTTTATTCCCTTCTCTGCCCAAACCCGCATGAGCGGCGTCAACGTACAGGACCGTCTGATCCGTAAAGGTGCGGTCGATGCGGTGCGTCGTCATATTGAAGCCAGCCACGGTGCCTTTCCGGCAGAAGTAAACGCCCGGGTTGAAGAGGTGGCGCGGGCCGGTGGCACACCGCTGGTGGTGGCCGAGGGCGCAAAAGTGCTGGGCGTGGTTGCGCTGAAAGACATTGTGAAAGGCGGTATCAAAGAGCGTTTCGCAGAACTGCGCAAGATGGGCATTAAAACCGTGATGATCACCGGTGATAACCCACTAACGGCGGCCGCGATTGCGGCAGAGGCGGGCGTGGATGACTTTTTGTCAGAAGCGACGCCGGAAGCCAAGCTGGCGCTGATTCGTCAGTATCAGGCGGAAGGGCGCCTGGTCGCGATGACCGGCGACGGCACCAATGATGCCCCGGCACTGGCACAGGCGGATGTGGCGGTTGCCATGAACTCCGGTACTCAGGCAGCAAAAGAAGCGGGGAACATGGTCGATCTGGACTCGAACCCCACCAAACTGCTGGAAGTGGTACACATTGGTAAACAGATGCTGATGACGCGCGGTTCTCTGACCACCTTCAGTATCGCCAATGACGTCGCCAAATATTTCGCCATCATCCCGGCGGCGTTTGCGGCGACCTATCCACAGTTAAATATGCTCAATGTGATGCATCTGCACTCACCCGCATCAGCCATCCTGTCGGCCGTTATCTTTAACGCCCTGGTGATTGTGTTCCTGATCCCTTTAGCGCTTAAAGGTGTCAGCTATCGCCCCTTGAGTGCCGCGTCGCTGTTGCGCCGTAATTTACTGATTTATGGATTAGGTGGGCTGCTGGTGCCGTTTGTGGGCATCAAGGCGATTGATATGTTGCTCGTGCTGTCTGGTATGGCCTGAGGAGAATAAAATGAGTCAGTTACGTCCGGCGGTTTTCCTGCTTTTGTTGCTAACGATTGTGTGCGGCGTGGTTTATCCTTTGCTCACCACTGGCCTGTCGCAGTGGCTGTTTCCCTGGCAGGCCAACGGGTCGTTGTTAAAAGTGGATGGCGAAGAACGGGGTTCTGCGCTGATTGGTCAGAATTTTAGCCAACCCGGTAATTTCTGGGGGCGGCCTTCTGCAACCGGTGATAAACCTTACAATCCGCTGGCATCCAGCGGCAGTAATCTGGCCGCCAGCAATCCGGCGCTGGATAAAGCGGTGGCAGAACGCGTAGCGGCGTTACGGGCGGCGAATCCGCAGGCCAACGGCGCGGTACCCGTGGAACTGGTTACCACATCCGCCAGTGGGCTGGACCCGGAGATTTCGCCTGAAGCCGCGCTGTGGCAGGCCCCGCGCATTGCGGCAGCACGTCAGTTACCGCTGGCGAAAGTTGACGCACTGGTAGACAGCATGACGCAGCGTCCGCTGTTGCCCTTCATCGGTGAACCTACTGTGAACGTGCTGCAGCTTAACCTGGCGCTGAATGACCTCAAATAAGTCTAAGGAAGCTATGAACCACGAACCGCTGCGCCCCGATCCGGATGCCCTGCTGCAGGCCAGCAGTGACAGCCATCGCGGCAAACTGAAAATCTATTTTGGTGCCTGTGCGGGCGTAGGGAAAACCTATGCCATGTTGCAGGAAGCGCAGCGGCTGCGTGCCCAGGGACTGGATGTGCTGGTGGGCGTGGTGGAAACGCACGACCGCCCGGAAACGGCCCAGCTTCTTAATGGACTGGTGCTGTTGCCGCGCCGCGCCACTGGCCGTTCGCGGCACGCAGAGTTCGACCTTGATGCCGCGCTGGCACGCCATCCGGCGGTCATTCTGATGGATGAGCTGGCGCACACCAACGTGAAAGGATCACGTCATCCCAAACGCTGGCAGGACATTGAAGAACTGCTGGAGGCCGGCATTGATGTCCTGACTACAGTGAACGTTCAGCATCTGGAAAGCCTGAATGATGTTGTCGGTGGCGTCACCGGCATTCAGGTACGCGAAACCGTACCCGATCCCTTTTTCGACGGTGCCGACGAAGTGGTGCTGGTCGACCTTCCCCCCGACGACCTCCGCCAACGCCTGAAAGAGGGCAAGGTGTACATTGGCGATCGCGCCGAACGGGCCATCGAAAATTTCTTTCGTAAAGGCAATCTGTTTGCCCTGCGTGAGCTGGCGCTGCGCCGCACGGCCGATCGGGTGGATGACCAGATGCGCGCCTGGCGCGACAGCCAGGGACGGGATCGTGTCTGGCATACGCGTGATGCCATTCTGCTGTGTATTGGTGATGACACCGGCAGTGAAAAACTGGTGCGGACGGCGGCACGGCTGGCCGCCAGACTGGGCAGTGAATGGCATGCGGTTTACGTGGAAACGCCTCGCCTCAACCGGCTGCCGGAAGCGCGGCGTCGGGCTATTTTACGCACGCTGAAGCTGGCGCAGGATATGGGGGCCGAAACCGCGACGCTCTCCGACCCGGATGAGGCGCAGGCGGTCCTGCGTTACGCACGTGAACACAACCTCGGTAAGATCGTGACGGGGCGACGCCCGGTGCGGCGCTGGCGGCGTGACAGCTTTGCTGAACGTCTGGGGCAACTGGGGCCCGATCTGGATCTGCTGGTGGTGGCGCTGAATGAGCCGATTCAGGATGCACTCCATCCGTTAGCCGAGGATCGGGTTAACAGCGATAAATGGCGGCTGCAGCTGCGCGGCGTTCTGATGGCGCTGGTGCTGTGTATTCTGGTCACCGCCGCAGGGCAGTCGGTGCTGATCAGCTTCGATCCGGCCAACTGTGTGATGATCTACCTGCTGGCGGTGGTGATCGTCGCGTTGCGCTATGGGCGCTGGCCGTCGGTCATTGCCACGGTGATGAACATCATTGCCTTTGACCTGTTTTTCGTCGCGCCAACCGGCACGGTCGCGGTGTCGGATCTGCAATATTTAGTGACCTTTGGCGTCATGCTGGCGGTGGGGGTGATTGTGGGTAATCTGACGGCCGGTGTCCGCTATCAGGCGCGGGTTGCCCGTTACCGTGAGCAGCGCACGCGGCATCTGTACGAAATGGCTAAGTCACTGGGAAGCGGCCTGACGCCCGAAGATATCGCCGCAACCAGCCAGCGGGTGCTGGAGGCGACGTTACAGGCGCGCTGCCTGCTGCTGTTGCCCGATGAACAGGGTGAACTGCAAACCCTGGGCAATGCGCTGCCGGGCAATGAACCGGATCGGGCAATTGCGAAATGGAGCTTCAGTAAGGGCCAGCCTGCTGGTGCAGGCACGGATACCTTACCGGCGGTGCCCTACCAAATTCTTCCGTTGAAAGTGGGCGATCTGTGTCGCGGATTGCTGGTCGTTGAACCGCAAAATGTGCGTCAGCTGATGGTGCCGGAACAGCAGCGGCTGCTGGAAACCTTCACCGTGCTGATTGCCAACGCCCTGGAGCGGATGGCGCTGTCGCAAAGTGAGGCGGCTTCGCGACTGTCTGCGGAACGGGAACAGCTGCGCAATGCCTTGTTGTCAGCCCTGTCCCATGATTTACGCACGCCGCTGACGGTGCTGTTTGGTCAGGCCGAAATGCTGATGCTGGACCTGGCCAGTGATGACTCAAAGTATGTACCGCAGGCCAGTCAGATTCGTGAACAAACCCTGAGTACCATTCGCCTGGTCAGTAACATGCTGGATATGGCGCGTATCCAGTCGGGTGGTCTGAATTTGCGCGAAGAGTGGCTGGCGCTGGAAGAGGTGATTGGCGGCGCGCTCAGCAGCATGGCTCCGTCGCTTAAGGGACGGGAGGTTGAGCTCGATCTGCCTACGGATATCGTTTTGATTAAAGGCGACAGCACGCTCCTGGAGCGGGTATTTACCAACCTGATTGAAAACAGCCTGAAGTACGCAGGCAACTGCGCGCCTCGTGGCATTCGGGCCTGGTGTGAAAATACGCGGCTGGAAATCGCCATCTGGGATGGTGGCCCAGGCATAGCCGACAATGACCTGACGCGAATTTTCGACAAATTTTCGCGCGGGGATAAAGAATCGGCGGTACCGGGCGTCGGCCTGGGGCTGGCGATCTGTAAAACGATTATCGAGAGCCATGGCGGCCAGATCTGGGCGGAAAATCGCCCGGAAGGCGGTGCCTGCTTCCGTCTCTCTTTACCGCTGCCACCGGTTCCTGAAATTTCTCCTGAAGGCTTGAAATAACTTCACAGATGATCGGTTATAATGCGCGACCTTACTGATTATGATTGGGAAATTATGGAACGTTTTACCGAAAACCTGATGTATGCATCGCGCTGGTTGTTGGCTCCGGTTTACATTGGACTTTCGCTGGGATTGCTGGCGCTCACCGTCAAATTTTTCCAGGAAATTTTTCACCTGTTGCCCAACATTTTTAGCATCGCAGAAAACGATCTGATTTTGCTGCTGCTGTCGCTGGTGGATATGACGCTGGTGGGCGGGCTGCTGGTGATGGTCATGCTGTCAGGCTATGAAAACTTTGTGTCCAAACTCGACATTGACGAGGGCAAAGAGAAGCTGAGCTGGCTGGGTAAAATGGATTCCGGCTCGCTGAAAAATAAAGTCGCGGCCTCGATTGTGGCGATTTCCTCCATCCACCTGCTGCGGGTATTTATGGATGCGCGCAATGTCGAAAACGACAAGCTGATGTGGTACGTCATCATCCATCTGACCTTTGTCCTGTCGGCCTTCGTGATGGGCTGGCTGGACAACATGTCGCGAGCGGAAAAGAAAAACGTCTGACCAACCGCAACATCGCCGAACGCCGTCCGCTTATACGGCTTCCCTTGTGGGGGAAGCCCGGTTCAGCCTGACGCGGGGCGCGCGCCCGTCAGGTGCGGAAATACCGCTTTGATCATGGCAAAAAACGCGGTCAGCCTGGCAGGATAGTAGCTCGCCCAGGGATAGGTCAGCCACACCGGCAACGGGGGAGCCTGCCATTCCGGCATCAACTGAACCAGATTGCCCTGCGCCAAATCCTCCTGTATGACCCATGTCGACATAATAGCCGCACCCAGGCCCGCCAGGGCGGCCTTGCGCACGGCATACAGGCTGTCGCTGCTGAGCACGGGAACGATGGGCAGATTCACCGGTTCATCCCTGTCCTGATTCTGTAACGCTATCTCGTTACGGTAGAAGCTGGTCAACGCCAGCCAGGGCAAATCCCCCAGCTGTTCCACCTGCCTGACCGGCGGATGCTGCAAGAGTAGCGCGGGCGCGGCAACGACAATGCGTGGCACTTCAGCCAGCAGCACAGCCACCACAGAAGGATCGGTCGGTGCGCCAACCTGAATCGCACAGTCCACGTTCTCGGCGACGAAGTCCGGCGTCCTGTCGTTCAGCATCCATTCAATGCGTAAACGGGGATAGCGGCGCATAAAAGTCACCAGCGGTGCGACCAGTTGATCCTGACCGAATGCATGAGGCGCCCGCACTCGCAATATCCCGACCGGATCACTGCCCGCGCCGGTCAGTTCATCCTCCAGCGCGTGCCAGGTCGCCATGAGCTGCCGGGCCTGAGCATAGCAACGTTCCCCATCATCGGTGAGCTTCAGCGCATGCGTGGTGCGCAGTATCAGCTTCAGCCCAAGCCCCTGCTCAAGAGACTGCAAGCGGCGGCTGATTGTCGGTTGCGTAATGCCCAGTTGTAACGCGGCTGCGGTCAAACTGCCGCTCTCGACAATGCGAATAAAAGTGTGCATCAATTCGATACGATCGCTGTTATTGAAATTGCTCATGCGTCCCACGTATAACCGTTTTGTCTTTTATGAGTCTACCGCGTATGTCAAAAACAGGCTTTACTTGTCACACTATTTTTTGAGGATGCCACCATGTCAGCGGTAAACAATATCACTCCACCTGCCACCGAACGTCTGCCCGCGCCCCTGGTCTTTACGCTGGCTGCCGGCGCGGGCCTGAGCGTCGCCTCGATTTACTACAGCCAGCCGATGCTGGATATCATCAGTAAGCAGTTCCAGATCAGCGTTGGTACTGTTGGCATGGTGCCGATGTTAACGCAGGCCGGTTATGCCTTAGGCATTCTGTTGCTGGCCCCGCTTGGCGATCGCCACGATCGGCGCACCATCATTTTAGTTAAGGGATTGCTGCTGGTGATGGCGCTGCTGTTATGTGGGTTCTCCGGCGGCATCAGCGCGCTGCTCATCGCCAGCTTTGTGACCGGGCTGACGGCGACCGTGGCGCAGGACATTGTTCCGGCCTCGGCCGCGCTGGCTCCGGCACAACGTCGGGGTAAAATCGTTGGCACGGTAATGACGGGGTTACTGGTGGGGATTTTATTATCCCGGGTCGTGAGCGGCGTGGTGGCGGAGTATTTTGGCTGGCGCACGATGTACATGATAGCGGCCATGGCCGTATTGCTGATCAGCCTGACCTTGTGGCGCGTGCTGCCACGCTTTACGCCCGGCACATCAGTGAGCTATCCGCGTCTGCTTTTATCGCTGGTGCAGCTGTGGCGTGAACATCAAACCCTGCGACGTGCCGCGCTGGCTCAGGGGCTGCTCTCTGTGAGCTTCAGCGCCTTCTGGTCCACACTGGCGATCATGCTCAGCGAACGTTTTCACTTTGACAGTGCTATCGCCGGTGCCTTTGGCCTGGCGGGGGCAGCAGGTGCACTGGCCGCGCCGCTGGCAGGTAACGTCGCCGATCGTATCGGCCCGGCGCGTGTCACCCAGTTTGGTGCCGCTCTGGTCACGTTCTCTTTCGCTCTGATGTTTTTGTTGCCGCTGCTGCCGCTCCCCGGTCAGCTGGTATTAATCATTATCTGCACCATTGGCTTTGATTTAGGCGTGCAAGCCACGCTGGTCGCGCATCAAACCCTGATTTATGGCCTGGTGCCCGACGCGCGCAGCCGACTGAATGCCCTGCTGTTTACCATCGTGTTTATCGGCATGGCGAGCGGTGCGGCGCTGGGCAGCCTGGCGCTTGCTCACTGGGGCTGGAATGGCGTTGTGGTCTTGTCGACGCTGGCCGCGGTTGTCAGCCTGATCGTGCGTCTCGCCAGTCGCCACCTCAAGGACTGATCCTTCCGCCCGTCAGCAAATGTGCCAGGCTTAGTCATAAACTCAATTAAAACGGTGCGTTATGAACTTTATTGCCTGGACAGCTGCGACGGGCTGTCTTCTGTTATTAATGTCGCTGGCGTCAGGGTGGATACACCGTGGCCCGGTGACCTCTTTTGGTCTTTTCTTGTTAGCCGGGATAGCCTGCGGGCCGTGGGTATTTGATGTTATCGAAATCGATATCCTTCGCCATGCGGAACTCGTCACGCACATTACTGAAATCACCATGGCCGCGTCGTTGTTCATTACCGGCCTAAAGCTGCGCCTGCCGCTTAAGGCCCGGAGCTGGCGCGCTGGCGGCTTACTGGCGTTCCCGGCGATGTTGATGACGGTCGCAGCCATGACGCTGCTGTCTCACTGGCTGGTGGGGCTGTCGTGGCCCATTGCCCTGGCGTTTGGCGCGATTGTTGCGCCCACCGATCCCGTGTTGGCGAGCCTGATCTCCGTGAGCGATGCTCAGGATGATGATGCCCTGCGCGTGGCTATTTCCAGTGAGGCGGGCATGAACGATGGTTCCGCACTGCCCTTACTGATTCTGGCGCTGCTGCTGTTTAACGGCGAAAGCCTGGGCACGGGCATGGTGGCGCACTGGGCTGCTGTCGATGTCGTGTGGGCCATTGGCGGCGGTATCCTGTTGGGATTTGGACTGGGTCGCCTGGTCGGTCTGCTGGCCACCCGGTTGCGCAATGCCCACGGCGATGTGGCACCCAATGACTTCCTCGCGCTGGCGCTGATCGCGCTCAGCTATGCACTGGCCGAATGGGTCGGTGCCTCGGGCTTTCTGGCCACCTTTGCGGCTGGTCTGGGCCTGCGCCGTGCGGAGCTGGGCGTCTTTAAACGCTACCAACCAGACGATATGCCCGATGACGATCGGCTGCTGCCTGCCGAGGCGCTGGTGAATCCCAACAAACGGTTACAGCAACGTAGCAGTGGCATGGTGAAATCGGTCGGTTTAGTGGTAGGCGATGCGCTCTCTTTTGGCGATACTATCGAACGCCTGTTGGCTGCCATGATGATGGTGGTACTTGGCGTGACCATGGCGCATCACTGGAACATGCAGGGCGTCCTGCTTGGGCTGTTGCTGTTTGCGGTGGTGCGACCGCTTGCCGTCTGGCTGGTGACCCTGCGCACCGGCATGCCGGTTCCTCAGCGGTTGCTGATTGGCTGGCTGGGTATCCGTGGTATTGGTAGTCTTAACTATATTGCGTTTGCCTGGGTCCATGGCATGGTCGGGGCAGAGGCAAAGATAATGGTTGATATGGCGCTGACGCTGGTGGTGTGCAGCATCGTGGTCCACGGTATTTCTGTGACGCCGCTGCTCAACTGGCGCCAGGCGCGACTGGAGGCGAAACAGCGCCAGTCATGAGAGTGAGTTAACTGATAACAGGAGTAGATGATGAAGATATCTCAGATACTGTTGCTGAGCATGCTGGCTTCTGGCAGTGCACTGGCGGCAGAAAACAGTGAAGAAAGCGTGTATGCCAGCCAGCTGTGCCATATTGTCAGCAGTGAAAAAATCGTTTCGACAGCTGACCAGTATGTCGAAAAAATGAAAGCCAGCGTGGCAGGATCGCAGTCCTCCTCTGCCGTCAGTAAGCCTGAATTTGACGAAGAGCTGGCAAACGAAGTGGCGAGTGCATGGCTACAACTGGGCGATGAAGAACGCGCCAAACTGCGTACCAATTCACAGCAGTGTGAGCAAACGGTAATGACGCAGTTTCAGCAAGAAGATTAACCGCCGTTAAATCGTCAATAAACGCGCTAAAATGGCGCGTTTTTTAATGGATTTTCACTACCGATTGCGTACATAATCGCCAGCGTCTTAACCAAATGTGCGATACATAATAACAACGCAGCGGGCCGAAAAGGTCGGCTAACCTTTATGGCATTGATTTAACAGGCATCATGATTACGCGTCGACGCTTTATTTTCGGCACAGGAGCGCTTGCGCTCTCACTGGCTACCAGCAAACTGTTTGCCCGCGATGATATTATTCCCCTCTGGCCGGACGAACCGCCCGGCGGCGGCGGTCCGTCTGGCACCCTGCATGTTGATGCATGGGGTTCATGGTCCAATATTGTCAGCCCGGCGATTCAACGTTTCAGGCCAGAAAATCCCAACGGCGAAGCGGTATTAATCGCGGCCGGTGGCGGTTATCGCTGGATTGGCATGGGCCGCGAAGCCTGGCCCGTCGCGCACTGGTTAAATGCCAATGGTTATACCGCCTACGTGCTGAGCTATCGTTTGCCGCGCGAGAAATGGCAGGCGGGTAATCTTGCGCCCTTGCAGGATGCACAGCGTGCCCTGCGCCTGATACGATCGTTTGAACGTAAAGTGCATGTCTTAGGCTTTTCAGCCGGTGGACATTTACTGGGCATGGCGGCGGCGCGCCCGGAGTTTCAGTCATACACGCCCGTTGACAGGCTGGATCAGGAAGTGCCAAAAGCCGACAGCGTAGGGCTGATCTATCCGGTGATTACGCTGGAAGCGCCGTATCAACATACCAATACTCACCTGATGATGGTGGGCAACGACGCCAGCCCGCAGGAAGAAGCCAGTTGGTCCGTACAAAACTACGTGACGAATCTGTATCCGCCCACATTTCTGGCCCAGGCCGGCGACGATCACACCTCAAAACCCTTTAATACCCAGTTAATGCGTGACACCTGCCGTCGCAATCGTGTGCCAGTACAGCTGATCCAGCTTTCCAGCGGTGGACACGGTTTTGGACTGGGTATAGCCGGTACGCCTGCCGCCCTGTGGGATCAGGCTTACGTGAAATGGCTGGAAAACCTGGGTCAGGGCACGTCACCCGTCAGGCACGCTGCCACCTCCGCCCTTTAGTCATTTTCTCTGCGGACTGACGTAAAAAAAGCCGGCATTCGCCGGCCTCGCGACAGTAGCGATTCTCAGGATTGAAGCGATACAGGTTAAAGCACGTGTTCAGGCTGGGGCCGCCTGTTAAAACTGATAAGTCAGGCCCATGCCGATACTGTTTTTTGTCGTAATGCCGGTTGCACGGGTAAAGTCATTTTCTTTCAGCAAGTTAATGCGGTAATCCACATAGGTCAGCATGTTCTTGTTGAAATAGTAGTAGGTGCCCACCGCAATATATTTCTGCATAGTCTGGCTGCCACCGGCAAAATTCCCCGCGCCCTGCAGGTTTTCGCCACGCTGTGTCACAAACCCAACAGAGGGACGCAAGCCGTTCAGGAACTGGTATTGCGCAATCGCCTCAAAGTTATGGGTTTTATCGGCGACCTGTGCCAGCTGTCCATAAGGCGTCACATCGTTGGCTTCACCGTACATAGCGGCCAGATAGATTTGGTTGGCATCATATTTCGCCGCCGTTACCCAGGCGGTCGCCTCGTCTCCCTGGCCGTCAGCTTGCTGAGTCAGGGTACGTTTTGCTTTCATGCCCGCGGCGGCAATGCTCAGGCCATCGGTGATGCTGTAGGTCAGACCGGCACCGTAGCCATCCCCGTTCGCCAGTTTGGCGGTTGAACGATCATTTTTCCCTTGGTACTGCAGGGTTAACTTTAATCCGCCCCAGTCCGGGGAGTGCCAGGTCGCAAGACCGGTCGAGCGTTTTGACAGAAAGTTATCGTTGGTGGTCATGGTGCCAGAACCGTAGATTGGCGCCATGTCTGTGTAGGCAGAGGCAATATACAGCGCGCCAAAGCTGCGACCATAATCGAATGAACCGAAGTCATCCAGCTTCAGACCGGCAAACCCCAACCGCGTGGCATTACCTGTTTGGGCGTCGGTGGCGCCTTCACTGTGATTCAACTGGAAATTATATTCCCATTGACCATAGCCGGTAAGCTTATCGTTAATTTGCGTCTGACCTTTAAAGCCCAGACGTGCATAAGAGTTGTCACCATCTTCCGCGATATTATCGGAAAACACATGGCGTGCATCGACTTTACCGTAGAGGTCGAGTTTATTACCGTCTTTATTATAAATTTCGGCGGAGCATGCAGAAAATGAAACCAGAAAACATATTGCATACGGCGCGACTGTTTTTATTTTGTTGTGCATATCATCTACCCTTATCTAGTCATTGAAGCGTGAGGATGTGACCGCGCAGGGCGGCATTTATTTCAACGTCACATTCGTTTTGTTGAATAGCGAAACAATAAAATCAATTATCTGGCCATAAATAATATGGCCATTTTTTATAATGGTTTTCCCTGGTGCCAGCCCGTCAGGCAGGTAATGCCCTGATGGTTTTTTATTAAAATACTTTTTATTAAAATGCTAAGTCGGGTATATCGCTTAACACCGTTTGCGCGCCCGCGTCGATATATTTGCGGGCCAGTGCCGGGTCATTAATGGTGGCAATCGCGAACTCAATCCCTGAATGGGACAGGCGCTGCAGGTCATCGTCCGTGGCGAAGTCGCCTAGGAAATGCAGGATCTGGCAATCTGTTCTGGCGAGCAGCGCTGCAGGATCTTTCGGCGGCACGCACACCGCCAGTCCACGTGGGACATCCGGCATAATCTTTGCAGCAACCTGTAACGAGAGTTCAGAGAAGCTGCTAATAAATAACTTTTTCTCGCCTGCGGGCCACAGCGACTTCAACTGGGTAATCGCAATCTCCGCCGTTTCAATTTCCTGTCCTGAGGTCGGCTTAATTTCCAGCTGCAACCCGATGCCTTTATCCAGCACAAAGCCCACTGTTTCAGCCAGCGTGGGCACTTTGACGCCTTTAAAGATGTGACCGTAACGCACGCCAGCATCCAGCGAGCGGATCTCATCCAGCGTTAAGTTCGCCACATAACCTTTACCATTGGTGGTCCGGTCGACAGCATCATCATGAATAATGACCGGGTGCATATCTTTGGTCAGTTTGACATCCACCTCTATCCACATTGCCCCGTGTTCAACGGCCGCCTGAAACGAAGGCAGCGTGTTTTCTGGCGCTAACAGGGGCGCGCCACGGTGGGCAATCAGGTGCGAGTTCACCACGCGCACAGGATGTTTTTTCTTCGACATTCTTCGCTTTACCTTCTGTTATGGGTGTATCGCCGATCTACTTGAGTAAGACCTGATTAGAAAATTCTGTTCTGACTTCATCGCCCAGCGGCTTAGGCATGAACTGGGTACCATGAATGCGTTCTTTGCTGTTGATTAGCCCGGCATCGCGATTCACTTCTTTATTTTGCGGCGTGATGCCATAAACCTGCTGAAACAGCCGTTGGGTGGTGGGCAGCGTCAGCCAGTGTATAAACAGCAAGGCTGCGGCTTTGTGTTGTGCGTTTTTAGGAATGGCCACCATATTTCCGCCGCCGGGCATGCCGAAGTCAGGAATATAAAGTTTGATGGTTTTAGGGACTTCACCGTGGTTTTCTAAGCCCACCAGATAATCTTCCCAGGCCGGCACCAGCAGAAACTCGCCGCTGACCAGTCGGGTAACGCTGTCGGCGTTAGACGCGGTAATGATGTAATTGGGACGCTGCTGTTTGAACCAGTTCCAGGCGGGCTGGAGCGCCGTCAGGCTTTTTACATCGGCATCGCCTTTGGTAAAATCAAAACCCGGCACCAGCGTGCGAGTGACTGACTCAATAAACGCCGGACCCGACCCACCGTTTTCGACGTTAAAACCAAATTCCTGTGGATGACTTTGCAGGAAGGCCGTTATCTGCGGCAGGGTTCTGGGCAGCTCGCTTTCTTTCATGCGACGGGAGTCATAAGCTAAGCCCGTCTGGTTGCCCCAAAACGCCACGCCATAGCCTTTGCTGTCGGTTCCCTCAATCGAATAATTTAGGGTTTTACCTTCAGGAAGTAATGTATTAATCGGACCAAAAAATGTCTGCTGTGGTGATACCGTACCGAAGGCGCCACCGCCAATGGAAAACAGATCGATATCGCCCGCTTCACGTCCACGGTCAGCCATGAGTTTATTAATATTGCCCTGCAGTGGGCCTTCAGAGAGCGTGACCTTAATGCCATACTGTTTTTCAAACAGGCTGACCTGTTCTTTTAAACGATCCTGGTAATACCAGTGATACCAGGTTAATGTCCCTTCTTTCTTAGCCTGCTCGACAATCTGTTGCCAGTTCATCGTGGTCAGATCCTGAGCCTGGCTACAGAAAGCCCCGGCCAGCAATAACATTGCGGCAAATAGTCTGAACATAATAGTCCCCAATAACGAGTGATAATGGCTGTCAGCCTTTTCCTGCAAAGGAGGCAACAGGGTTTTTAGTCAGTAATTTTTCTGCTATCAACATTAAAATGACATTTGGCACAACCAGCATTAAAGAAATAACCGCAGCATTGGGTCGGATAAAGTTGTAACCCAGATAGGAATACAGAATGGTCGGCACGGTAATAAAATCGGGTGAGCCGACAATAAAACTTATCGCGAATTCTTCTATTGATAACGTAAAGACGATAATTAATGCGGCAAATATTCCCGGCCGGATGGTGGGTAAACAAGCCACAATAAAACGATTAAATACAGAGGCACCCATATCGCGTGCCGCATCAAGCGTGTCCTGGCGTATTTGAGAGAAAGAGATGGTCAGGATTCGCACGGCGTAGGGCATTAATATAATGGTATGTCCCAGCAAAATGCCGCCAAATCGGGTGTGGATGCCCGCGACGTTCAACAGCATGGAAAAAAACAGCGCGACGACAAACCCTGGTACGATCAGCGGCAGTAAAATCGCATTCTGTAACAGGTGCTTGCCGGAGAATGACATTCTGCCGAACGCCCACGCCGCAGGCAGGGCCAGCACCAGGGTGCAGATGGACACGGTTGCCGCCAGTAGATAGCTGTTCCTGAGTGCCTGAGGTAGCGCGGTCGTGGTCCATACCTCGACCCAACGGCCCAGCGAGAGAACGGGCGGCAGGGCATCTGGCCATGCCCAGGGATGGGTTTTATCGACGAGTGACCACAGTACGGTCAACATAAAGGGAATAACCAGCCACAGCATAAACAGGGCGGTGATCAGGATCATCATGATGACCCGCAGCGGGGACAAGGTCTCTCTGGCTTGCATTATTTGTTTTCTCCGGCTTGTTGTAGCCATTTCGCCAGACCGGCAAGCACGACCGCACCGACAAAAGCCGCCAGCATTAAAATAACCGCGACAACCGCCGCAAGATTCCAGCCCTGGGCGCTGATTTCGGGGAAACGCAGCATGTATTGCGACAGGGAAAAGACGCTGGTCGGCCCTGCAACTACCTGAAATGAAAAGTCACCTAATGCGCCGATGAAAATCAGCACCAGCGACACCTGAACGGATTTAATGGATAAAGGCAGAATGATCTGTAACAGCCGGGCAGCGTTGCCGGCACCCAAATCTCGCGCGGCATCAAAGAGTTCATCGCCAATGGCGCGCAGGCTGCCAGTAATAATCAGCAAGGCATAGGGAAGCTGTTTCCAGACCTGCAAAATAATCACGCCAATTCCCCAGCGGTCATTCTGCATCCTGATGGGGTGAGAGATGATCCCCAGTTTAAGCAACCCCAGGTTAATAAAGCCCTGCCAGGAGATCAGATTGATGAACAGCAGCGCGGCGACCAGTCCGTGCACCATCAGCGGGGCTTTCAGCAAGCCGCCCATCAGCATTGAGCCGGGAAAGGGCTTTCTCAGCCACAACGCCAACGGGAGCGCCAGCGCGACGGACAGAACGGCACTGATGACGCCAATCTTGAGTGAATAGCCTGTCGCGCGCCACAGCTGACTGTCGTTCAGGATGGTTTGCCAGTACTGAAGCGTGAAGTGGGCCGGAGCGCCAAAATTAAACAGGCCAACGGACTGCGCCAACGCCATGATGACAATCAGCACCAGCGTGAGCACCACCGGCGCGACGGCAGGCAGAACCAACAGCCAACACAGCCTGTTCCGGTTGCGCGTTTTCATGAACAGCTTTCCTGTAAAAAACGGATTCTGTCAGGCGCAATGGAGAAGTTAACCCGGTCACCTTCCTGTATGTGGTTTTTGCCGACCAACTGGATACACCACTGATATTCCGTTTCTTCATGCCCAATCGGATGGACCTGAAGTTCAGAGATATTGCCAAGAAAACTCACTGCACCGATCTCGAAAGCGCGGGTGTTTTTCCCCGTGCTGTGTTCGCTCAGCAGGGCATCCTCAGGACGCCAGAAGGTATAGACAGAGTCTGAGACGGGCGGCTGGTGACTGTGTATTTCCATTTCGCCCATGACACACGCAATACGATAAATACCCGTGCGGCTGTCCCCGTCCAGTACGCGGGCTTTCATGAAGTTAGCCTGACCGACAAACCCCGCGACAAAGCGGTTTACTGGCGAATAATAGATATCGTCAGGGGTGCCGGTTTGCTCAATCTTTCCCGCATTCATGACCACCACGACGTCAGACATCGACAGGGCTTCGGCACGATCGTGCGTGACATAGATAGCGGTAAAGCCATGTGAACGCTGTAGCTGTCGGATCTCCAACCGAACGCTGTCGCGTAATTTGGCATCCAGGTTCGACAGTGGCTCATCAAACAGAACGATTTCCGGTCGCACGGCCAGCGCTCTGGCCAGCGCAACGCGCTGCTGCTGACCGCCGGATAGCTGGGCAGGCAACTTAGGCAAATGCGCATTGAGCGATACCTGAGAGGCGGTTTGCGCCACGCGCTGCTGGATGTCCGTTTTTGCCATCTTCATCTGCTTCAGGCCAAAACCGATATTTTCAGCAACGGAAAGGTGAGGGAAAAGCGCATAGGACTGAAAGCACATCGCCGTGTCGCGATGTTCAGGCTTAACATGATGCATGTCCTGTTGATGGATCAGCACTTCGCCACTATCAAGACTGTGAAAGCCGGCAATAACTTTAAGCAGCGTGGTTTTGCCACATCCAGATGGGCCAAGCAGGGAGACAAACTGCCCTTTTTTGGCCTGAAGTGAAATGCCGTTCAGTGCGACAAAATCGTCGAACGTCAGCATGGCATTATGGATCTCGAGTGTGTTCACGTATGGCTGCCCCGTCTTAGTCTGCATGTGTGCCTTGCAATTAATGCGATGTGCATAATAATTGTCGGATGTTAATTTAAGCAATTTCAGGCAGGTTAAGAATTCGTTAAGTTTTTAAAACCCATATTTAACATTAAGATAGGTTAATGCTTTGAGTTCTTACATTTAACGTGCTAACTATTTTAATGCGTAGTGGATAATATTGAGCGCAGAGGCAGTGAGGTGTGGCTGAGCGGCAAAATTAAAAAAAGAGGGCAGGACAGCGCCGAAACGCTGTCCTGAACGTGCAGTGATGAGATAAGCCGTGGGCAGTCTGTTTTTCAGGCGGGGGTAAAGCGGGGATGGGGGATAAACTGGGCAGAAAGGCGGTTCATTTCTGCGGTTCCGACACTGACATGCGTCATGCTTTTTTCCTGTGTACCGGCAAGGTGCGCTTCCAGGCCTGCCGCTTTACAGAGCGCATAACCCGCAGAAACGTCCCACATGCTGCTAAAACATTCCTGATAACCGTCCACATAACCGAGCACGCTAAAGGTTAAACCGACCGTGGCGCAACGATAGCGCACCACATTCCAGCCATCATCCCGGTAGGCTTTCTCAATGCAGAGCTGGTGGGTAAAATCCCATGAAGGACTGTCGCCAATGGCGACGGTTTTAAGCGCCTCAGCGATCACGGGCCGTTCAAAAGGCTCGCCATTCAGATAAACGCCCGCCTCTTTACCGCCGCTCACCATGATATTTAATGCTGGATGGATGATGACGCCGATTAGCGGCTCGCCGTTATGCACATAACCAATAGAAATGCCCCACAATGACGAGCCGCGTAAAAAATTGCTCGTACCGTCAATGGGATCGACTGACCAATAGCTGGCGCTGAGTTCGCCTCCCTGTTCTTCACCGATAACACGATCCTGGGGGAAATGCTGTTCCAGACGCTGGCGTATACGATTTTCCACTTCCCGGTCTGCCTCACTGAAGACATCCTGTGGCCTTTTTTCGCAGATTGCTAATTCACTCAGCTGCCTGAAATAATCCAGGGCCAGTAGTGCAGCTTCTTGTGCGATGCGTTCAGCAACTTTTAAGCGCGTATCCATTGTTTACCCGATGCAAAGAGAAAGAAGAAGGGGATGTGCGACCCATCCGTTTATGTAGCATGAGTATAAATACGCCACATAAGGCATCGCCTTTAATATAATGCTTACTGCATGATATTAGAGTGTCTCTCTGTTATGTTTCACTATTATGACGATTTTATGATCGAGGCATGTCAGTCAGAATCAGCCGCTATTCAGCACATTTTATTAAAACGTAAAGGCCATTCCCTTTACTATTCGTGATGCATAAAAGCATGCTAGGGTGTTAACAGAACCCATTATTAAATACGGTGAGGACAATGCTGTGGTTCATGGAAATTCAGGTCATCATGAAGTAGAACTTAATCGCAGTGAAAAACTTATTCTTGAACTTGTCCGCCGTAATGATGGGATTTCTCGCTCCTCTCTGGTTTCACAAACGATTCTGAATCAGTCTTCTGTGCACCGCATTGTTGATACGCTGACCGAAAATGGTTTTCTCAGCCTGGGGGAATCGCCGTCCCAGGGAAGAGGCAAGCCCAGCCCGTCATTATCGCTTAATGCGGACGCACGTTACGGTTATGGAATTTCAATTAATTCGGACAGCGTTGCCGCCAGCCTGATTAATTTTCGTGGCGGTATCACTGAATACAGCGTGCTGGATACGCATCCCCGCGATCCGGCCCGTACCTTACTGGATATCAAACACCACTATCTGGATACCTTAAAGCAACAGGGTATTTCGCCAGAAAAAGTGTGCGGTGTGGGATACAGCATGGCGGGCTTTCTTTATGACTCGCGTAAATATTTTAATCCGCCTGAACCGTTAAAAAGCTGGATGGGCATCGATCTGCGTCGTGAAATTACGGGGTTATTTGACCGCCCGGTATGGATTGAAAATAACGCCACCACGGCGGCGCACGCTGAGGCTTTTTTAGGTGCCGGGCTGAAATACGATACGTTCGGCTACCTCTCCTTTAATTACGGTTTTGGCGGCGGCATCGTGATCAACGGTAAACCGTTTCAGGGGGCTTTTGGTAATGCGGGGGAGATCAGCCGTATTTTTACGCCGGAAGAGGGCAAGCTGCGTCCTGCATTGGGGATCTTGATCGATCGACTACGCAGCGGCGGCATTGAAATTAAAGATATTCGCGATCTCAATCATCAATTCGATCCGGCATGGCCGATCGCTCAGCAGTGGGTGGAAGAGGTGACTCCGAATCTGCATCGGGCGATGGATGCGCTAAACGCGGTGATCGATCCCGGTGCCATTATATTAGGCGGAGAGATCCCCCGTAAGCTGGGCGAGATGTTTTTAGCCATGCCACGGGTGAGTTCGGGTACACGCTGGGACATTTCTGCGGAATATCCGGATATCCTGCTGAGCGAGATCGAAGGGGACAGTTCGGCGCTGGGCGCGGCGTTAACGCCGTTGCGGGAAACCTATTTTAATTAAGGCCCTGACTCACTGCCCGTTTTGGGTCAGTGAGTCAGGGTAAGTCGCGAACGAATCAGGATTGCCCTGTTAACGCATCGTCACAAACTCTTCCGCTGCGGTCGGGTGAATCGCCACGGTGTTATCGAAGTCTTTTTTGGTTGCGCCCATTTTCAACGCCACCGCAAAGCCCTGCAGCATCTCGTCCATTCCGCCACCGATGCCATGAATACCGACAATCTTCTCCTCCGGGCCGACGCAGACTAATTTCATGCGGCACGGCTGGCGATGTTGGGTGACTGCGGTGTACATCGCGGTAAAGGACGACTTGTAGACTTTAACCTGATCATCACCGTACTGTTCGCGCGCCTGCGGTTCCGTCAGGCCCACGGTGCCGATCGGCGGATGGCTGAACACCACGGTAGGAATGTTACTGTAATCCAGATGCTCATCCGGTTTGTTATTAAATAAACGCTCAGACAGGCGACGACCTGCTGCCACGGCCACCGGGGTCAGCTCAACGGCACCGGTGTTATCGCCTACGGCATAAACGCCTGACACATTGGTGTTCTGGAATTTATCGACCTTGATATAGCCTTTCTCATCCAGCGCAACGCCTGCCGCCTGGATATTCAGGCTGTCGGTTTCCGGTACACGACCAATGGCCCAAACCAGGCAATCGACGGTGTAGTCGCTGCCATCTTCCAGCTGTAACGTCAGACTGCCGTCGGCGTTTTTTACCACCGCTTTTGGCGTCGCCTGAGTGTGCAGCGTCGGGCCTTCCGCGTTCATGACTTCAACCAGCGTCTCGGTGATGAGCGGATCAAAGCTGCGCAGCGGGGCATGTTTACGAACGAATAAATGGGTTTCGGAGCCGAGTGCGTTCACCACGCCCGCCAGTTCCACGGCGATATAACCGGCGCCAATCACCGCGGTGCGTTTTGGCAGCGCGTCCAGTTCAAAGAAACCGTCTGAATCAATTCCGTATTCCGCACCGGGGACAGAGGGATGGCCTGGACGTCCACCGGTGGCGATCAAAATATGGTCGGCCGTAATGGTTTCGCCATTGACTTCAACGGTATGCGCATCGATAAAACGGGCAAAGCCGTGGATGACATCGACCTTATTTTTCCCCAGCACATTGTCGTATGATTGGTGAATACGGTCGATATAGGCGCTACGGTTTTTGACCAGCGTGCCCCAGTCGAAGCGGTTTACCGTGGTGTCAAAACCATAATCGGGGCCGTAAAGATGAATCGCCTCGGCGATTTGCGCGGCATGCCACATGACTTTTTTCGGCACACAGCCGACGTTGACGCAGGTTCCGCCCAGTGCTTTGGCTTCTATCAGGGCACATTTCTGGCCATAGCTTGCTGCACGGTTAATCGAGGCAATACCGCCGCTGCCGCCGCCGATGGCGAGATAGTCATAATGTCGGGTCATTGAAGTATCATCCGGTTACATGGAAATTGACATAGAGTGTAACGCCGCAGGGCAGTGTGTCGCAAAAATTGCGCTTATGATTGTAACAGGCCATTGTTTTCCACTACTTACAGAGAAGCATAGCATGCACCTGACTTTTCTTGGCACGGGCGGTGGCGCGCCGAGCTTGCAGCGTAACGTCACTGCCATTGCCTTTACCCGTGCAGACAGTGGCGACACCTGGCTGTTTGACTGCGGTGAAGGGACACAGCTTCAGTTTATGCGCTCCGATCTTAAACCCGGCAAGCTCGATAAAATCTTTATTACGCATCTGCACGGTGACCATATTTTTGGTCTGCCCGGCCTGCTTACCAGCCGTTCAATGGCGGGACTTACCACGCCGATGACGGTTTATGGCCCCAAAGGCCTGAAAGCCTTTGTCGATAACGCTCTGTCTCTGTCCAGCTCGTACACCGACTATCCGCTGGAGGTGATTGAGATCGAGGCGGGCGAGGTGCTGGATGATGGCGAGTTTCGTGTTACGGCCTGGCCGATGAATCACACCATTGCCTGCTTTGGCTATCGTATCGAGCAGCGAGACAAGCCCGGCTTTCTGGATGCCGCACGTCTGAAGGCAGAAGGTGTGCCGCGTGGCCCGTGGTATCAACAGCTAAAGCTGGGGGACAGCATCACGCTGGAGGATGGTCGCACGGTTCATGGTGCTGAGTATTTAGGGCCGCCCACCAAAGGCAAAACGCTGGCGATTTTTGGCGATACCGCACCTACCGAGGTGGCGTTACAGCTGGCCGCGAATGTGGATGTGATGGTACACGAAACCACGCTGGAGGATGCACTGGCTGAAAAAGCCAACGGACGCGGTCACTCAACCACCGTGCAGGCCGCAAAAGTGGCAAAGCAGGCCGGTGCAAAACGGATGATCGCCACCCATTTCAGTTCGCGCTATCTTGCCAGAGATATGGCCCGTTTACTGGCCGAGTGCCAGGCCATCTTCCCTGAAACGGAGATGGCCCAGGACCTGGCGGTATTCAGGCTGTGATGGTCAGTGCGCCAGTGCCGGGTAGGTAAAAAACAGCAGGTGGACCATATTGAGCGCAAAATGGCACGCCGTTGCCAGCCATAAGCGACCGCTCCAGTGCCAGACCAGGCCATAAATCAGCCCGGCCATCCCGGCAAAGACCATCAGTAGCACGCCGCCTGGCGCATGCGCCAGGCCAAACAGCAAGGCGGTGACCAGCAGGGCAACTGTGCTACCCCATTTCTGGCGCAGGCGCTGTTGCAGGTAGCCGCGGAAAAACGCTTCTTCAGCCAGCGAGACAAAAAACAGGTTTGCCAGGGCAAAGGCCCCCAGCCAGTCAGGAACGTGTCGCTCAAACGCCAGGCCACCCAGCCATACCGCGCTGACTAACAGCAGTGGAATCGCCGCTACGGGCAGCAGCCATAACACAGGCGTGCGCGGTGGGTGCGCCTCGGCTTTAAACAGCGTCGGCATACAGGCCAGCAGCAAGAAAGGAATCAGGGCTTTATCGAAATTAAATGAAAAAGAGAAGGGCAGGCTGTGCGCGCCAGCCCGAACGGCATCAATCTGACGCGGGTTGTTGAAGCCAGGAATAAGATGCAGCATTAGCGCGAGGGCAATCAACACCAGAAGCGCCTCGCTGATGCTCTGCCACACTTGGCTCCGACGGTCGTAAATACGAAACGCGACCAGTGCGGCAACAGCAGCAAAAACGAGGGTAACAGGCCAGTCGAGAACGTTCTGGTAAACCCCCAGCGCCGTTGCCAGTGCCAGTAATAACAGCGAGAGGCGTTTCGCCGGTTGCAGGGCAGCCAGTGCACCTGCCAGGATGATCCACATAAAAATGACCTGAGGTATAACGCCTCCGCACCAGACGCGGTGGCGCTAATCTGAGAAGGGCGTTATTCCGGTACGATCTGGTTTACGCTGAAATGGCCTGTACCGGTTGGCACCAGTTTCTGGTGTAACCACGGCAGCAATGTATTCATCTGATCGGCCAGTTTCCACGGTGGATTGATCACAATCATCCCGGAAGCCGTCATACCGCGCTGATCGCTGTCAGGACGCACGGCCAGCTCAATTTGCAGGATATTACGAATGTTGGTTGCCTGCAGATCGCGCAGCATATGTTTGATTTGCTGACGCATAACCACCGGATACCACAGGGCAAAAACGCCCGTGCCAAAGCGCTTGTGGCCTTCCTGAATGCCTTTGACGACCGCCTGATAATCGCTCTTCATTTCGTACGGAGGATCGATCAGTACCAGACCACGACGTGACAACGGCGGCAGCTTTGACTTTAACTGCTGATAACCATCGGCCTTTTCGACGCGCGCGCGGCTGTCCTTACTGAATTCGGTTCGCAGCAGGGGGTAATCACTGGAGTGCAGTTCGGTAAGCTGAAGCTTATCCTCTGGACGCAGCAAATGACGGGCGATCAGCGGCGAGCCCGGATAGTAACGCAGCGTACCGCTCCGGTTCAGGGCATGAATGGCATCAAAATAGGGTTGCAGCAATGCGGGCGCATCCGGCTGCTGCCAGACGCGGCCAATGCCTTCCAGATATTCGCCGGTACGCTCTGCATGCTCGCCGCTCAGTTGATAACGGCCTGCACCGGCATGGGTATCAAGATAGAGAAAGGGTTTTTCTTTCTCTTTCAGGGCGGTGATGATGAGGCTTTGTACGGTGTGCTTAAGCACATCGGCATGGTTGCCGGCGTGAAAACTGTGGCGATAACTCAGCATAAAAAAGGGGATGTCCGCGGTTGAAGCTAAAAATGATAACGTTGGCCCGATTATAACGACAGACAGGAATAATTGCTGGCATTTCGCGCGCAGCCGTGGTCCGGGCATCCTGCCTGCGCTGTTCAGTCCGCTTTACACGCTAATCAGGAGGCTGACACAGGCTGTTAACATCTGTTAACCATGCCGCGACAGGAAAGTGATAGCCTGCGTTGTCCTCAGCTATGCTTGATCTCATCGTCTGTAGGATCATAATCCGCGCCATTGTTTACATCACGACAAGTCGCGCCATTGATTTTCGCGGTATCCGACCGCATGTTAATTGAATTGCGTTGCGCGACTCATCGCGCCCCACACATTGTTAAAGGACTGCGCTATGACCAATCCGTTACTCACCTCGTTCACACTTCCCCCGTTTTCAGCGATTAAGCCTGAACATGTGGTGCCCGCCGTGACCGACGTTTTGAATGAATGCCGTGCAATGGTGGAAAAAGTAGTGGCGCAAGGCGCACCTTACACCTGGGACAATCTGGTACAGCCGCTGGCGGAGACCGACGATCGCCTGAGCCGGATTTTTTCGCCGGTCAGCCATCTGAACTCGGCCAAAAACAGCCCGGAACTGCGCGAAGCCTATGAACAAACGTTGCCGCTGCTTTCTGAATACAGCACCTGGGTTGGCCAGCACGAAGGTCTTTATCAGGCCTACCGCAATCTGAAAGAAGGCAGTCACTATGCTTCGCTGGATCAGGCAAAGCAGAAAGCCGTCGATAACGCCCTGCGTGATTTTGAGCTTTCCGGTATTGGTCTGGAAAAATACAAGCAGAAACGCTACGGCGAAATTGCGGCCCGCCTTTCCGAGCTGGGTTCGGCCTACAGTAACAACGTGCTTGATGCCACAATGGGCTGGAGCAAGCTGATTACGGACGAAAGCGAGCTGGCCGGCATGCCGGAAAGCGCCCTGGCCGCAGCCAAAGCCCAGGCGGAAGCCAAAGGACAGGAAGGCTGGTTGCTGACGCTGGATATCCCGAGCTATCTGCCGGTGATGACCTACTGCGATAATGCCGCTCTGCGTGAAGAGATGTACCGCGCCTATTCGACCCGTGCCTCCGATCAAGGCCCTAACGCGGGTAAATGGGATAACGGTCCGATTATGGCGGAAGAGCTGGCGCTGCGGCACGAGCTGGCGCAACTGCTGGGCTTCGACTCCTTTGCGGATAAATCCCTGGCCACCAAGATGGCACAGAGCCCGGCACAGGTGATCGATTTCCTGAACGATCTGGCCGATCGCGCCCGTCCACAGGGCGAGAAAGAGCTGGCTCAGCTGCGCGCTTTTGCGCAAAAAGCGTTTGGCGTAGAAACCATGAACCCATGGGATCTCAGCTACTACGGCGAAAAGCAGAAGCAGCATCTTTATACCATCAGCGATGAGCAGCTGCGCCCTTACTTCCCCGAATCTCGTGCAGTGTCCGGCCTGTTTGAAGTGGTGAAGCGCATTTACGGTATTACCGCCAAAGAGCGCACTGACGTCGATGTTTACCATCCGGATGTCCGCTTCTTTGATCTGTTCGATGAAAGCGGCGAGCTGCGCGGCAGTTTCTACCTCGACCTCTATGCTCGCGAGCACAAACGCGGCGGTGCATGGATGGACGACTGCGTTGGGCAAATGCGTAAAGCGGACGGCAGCCTGCAAAAACCGGTGGCTTACCTCACCTGTAACTTCAATCGTCCGGTAAGTGGTAAGCCTGCGCTGTTTACGCATGACGAAGTGATCACGCTGTTCCATGAGTTCGGTCACGGCCTGCACCATATGCTGACGCGCATTGAAGCGGCAGGCGTTTCCGGCATCAACGGTGTGCCCTGGGATGCCGTTGAGCTGCCAAGCCAGTTCATGGAAAACTGGTGCTGGGAGCCAGAAGCGCTGGCGTTTATTTCGGGTCACTACGAAACCGGTGAGCCGCTGCCAAAAGCGCTGCTGGATAAAATGCTGGCGGCGAAAAACTACCAGGCGGCGCTGTTTATTCTGCGTCAGCTGGAGTTCGGCCTGTTCGACTTCCGCCTGCATACCGAGTTCAACCCGGAAAAAGGTGCACAGATTCTGGAAACCCTGCGCGAGGTGAAAAGCAAAGTGGCCGTCGTGCCCAGCCCGGAATGGGGCCGCTTCCCTCATGCCTTCAGCCATATCTTTGCCGGAGGTTATGCGGCAGGCTATTACAGCTACCTGTGGGCCGACGTGCTGGCGGCGGATGCCTATTCGCGCTTTGAAGAAGAAGGGATTTTCAACCGGGAAACCGGGCAGTCCTTCCTCGACAACATTCTGACGCGCGGCGGTTCAGAAGAGCCGATGGAACTGTTTAAACGCTTCCGCGGTCGTGAACCACAGCTGGATGCCATGCTGGAACACTACGGTATTCAGGGATAAGCCGTACGTGAAAATCTGTTTACTTGATGAGACAGGCGCCGGTGACGGCGCCTTAACTGTTTTAGCCGGGCGCTGGCAACTGACACACTGTGAAGACGCGACGCTGGCGCTGGTCAAAACCGCCACACATCTTGAACTGCGTAAACGGGATGAGCCCAAGCTGGGCGGTATCTTCGTGGATTTTGTCTCTGGCGCGATGGCGCACCGTCGCCGTTTTGGTGGCGGTCGTGGGGAAGCGGTAGCCAAAGCGGTCGGGATAAAAGGCGATTATCTGCCCGATGTCGTGGATGCCACCGCCGGATTAGGTCGGGATGCTTTTGTGCTGGCCGCGCTCGGTTGCCGGGTACGGATGCTGGAGCGTCATCCGGTGGTCGCCGCACTGCTGGATGATGGGCTGACGCGCGGTTATCAGGATGCAGAGATTGGCGACTGGCTGCGTGAGCGCCTGACGCTGATTCATGCCTCCAGCGTTCAGGCCTTAACCGATATCACCCCGCAGCCGGATGTGGTTTATCTCGACCCGATGTATCCCCATCGGCAAAAAAGCGCCATGGTGAAAAAAGAGATGCGGGTCTTTCAGTCGCTGGTTGGGGCGGATGAGGACGCTGATGCTCTGTTGGCACCGGCTCGCCGTCTGGCAAAGAAACGTATCGTGGTGAAACGCCCGGATTACGCGCCACCGCTGGCAGGGGTTGTTACGCAGTCTGCGGTGCTTACCAAAAGTCACCGCTTCGATATCTATCCGCCACTGGCTGAATAGCGGGGTTTGTGAAGCCGGTGGGCACGTCAGCCGCACCGGCTTAACGCAGGCGAATTATTCTTCCTCTTCGTCGCGCAGCGGCACAATCAGCATGTCGATATGCACCGTATTGATCAACTGGCGGGCAGACGACATCAGTTTGCTCCAGAAGTCCTGATGATGACCGCACACCACCATGTCCACATCGTATTTCTTAATCGCATCCACCAGCACCTGACCGAGATCGCCACTGCCGCTCAGGGTTTCGGTGATAGGATAGCCCGCGGCATCCGACAGGCTTTTAAGCGCCTGATGTGTCTCTTCAGAAATCCGCTTTTGCATATCGCCCAGGTTGACATCAATCAGGCCGGTGTAGAGATCAGAGTAATTTACATCGACATGAATCAACGAAATTTTTGCGTCATAAGGACGCGCGAGCGAGACAGCTTTATCGACTAACAACTGGCTTTCTGGCGAAAGATCGACTGCAATCAGGATATGTTTGTAAGCCATGATATAACTCCTTCCACGAGATTCAGAATGGCAGCGGTTTCCAGACGCGTCATAGCTGCGAAATCCATTGCGCGAACGGGCGATGCGCGCCACCGAAATGGTTAACGTACAGCACAGGCGATAATGTTGTTATACCTGAAAGTATAGTCATCTGTGTTAACAAATGCGTCTGAAGCCGTCTGGGTTGTGAATAAGATCAATGATGAACGATTTTTACTCGTATAAAACGAAAATCCTTGCTGGTAAAAAATTGAACATTGCTCCTAAACTGAAAAAGCAGCCTTCGTCACATTGCTGCGTCTGTTCAGATATTTCAAAAATAAAACTACAAATCATTTAATGGGGTTGTTGGCTAATTCTGCAGTGCCGGTAAGGAGGAGTAGATGATCAGCACTATCGCGCTTTTTTGGGCTCTCTGTGTGGTATGTATTGTGAATATGGCGCGCTATTTCTCTTCGTTGCGTGCGCTGTTGGTAGTTTTGCGTGGCTGCGATCCGTTGCTGTATCAGTACGTTGACGGCGCAGGGTTTTTCACCGCCCATGGCCAGCCCGGCAAGCAGGTCAGGCTGGTGCGCTATATCTGGGCAAGACGCTATCTTGATCATCATGATGACGAATTTATTCGCCGGTGTGAGCGGGTGAGAGGCTTGTTTATGTTGGCCAGTTCGCTGTGCGGATTAGTGGTGATCAGCCTGATTGCGCTGGCCATCTGGCATTAAAAAGGGCGACCGAAGTCGCCCTGATTTGCCGCTGTCTCAGATGAGCTTGAGCGCGATCCAGTAGAGCGAACCCGACAACAAAATACAGACCGGCAGCGTAAATACCCACGCCATGGCGATGTTTTTGATGGTTTTGCTCTGCAATCCACCGCCGTCTACCAGCATTGTACCGGCAACGGAAGAGGACAGGATATGCGTGGTGGAGACCGGCATGCCGGTGTAGCTGGCAATGCCTATCGATACGGCGGCCGTTACCTGTGCGGACATGCCCTGCGCATAGGTCATGCCTTTCTTACCAATTTTCTCACCGATGGTGGTGGCAACACGACGCCAGCCAATCATGGTGCCGATGCCTAAAGCCAGCGCAACCGCCATGATAATCCATACCGGTGCGTACTCAACGGTGTTCAGTAGATCGCCTTTGAGCTTGCCAAGGAAGCGTTTATCGTCAGCGGAGGTTTCCGGCAGCTTCGCCGCTTTATCGGCGGTGTCGGAAATACACAGCAACAGGCGGCGCATCTGACTACGCTGATCGACGGACAGATCGCCATAGCTTTGCAGATTGTTCAGCAACACCTGAGCACGCTGCACGGCCTGCAGTGCACGCGCGCTGTCGCAATGAAACTCGGTTGACGTTGCCGGTGCGACTTCTTCTGGCGTGGGCAGTTTAGGCGGAGCCATCTGGATGATATGGGTCAATGACGCCTGATGCTGTTGGTAATATTGCTCAAGGTGGTTAACCGCATCGCGCGTGCGCGTGATGTCGTAACCCGATGAATTCATATTGACCACAAAGCCTGCTGGCGCAACGCCAATCAGAACCAGCATGATCAGGCCAATCCCCTTTTGCCCGTCGTTTGCACCGTGTGAATAGCTGACGCCAATGGCGGAGATAATCAGGGCGGTACGCGTCCAGAAAGGCGGCTTTTTCTTGCCATCAATTTTCTCCCGGTCTGCGGGCGTCATATGAATACGCGCACGCTTCTTGGTGTTACTCCAGTAACGGCGAAGAAGAAAGATTAAGCTGCCCGCAATCACCAGGCCGACGATGGGAGAAAGGATCAGAGACAGGAAGATATTCAGCACTTTAGGAATGTTAAGCGCATCGACGACCGAGGTGCCGTTCATTAATGCATTGGTCAGGCCGATGCCGATAATCGCGCCGATTAACGTGTGGGAACTGGAAGCCGGAAGCCCCAAATACCAGGTGCCCAGGTTCCAGATAATCGCCGCCAGCAGCATGGAAAACACCATGGCGAGACCGTGAGCCGAGCCGACATTCAGCAGCAGATCGGTAGGCAGCATATGCACGATAGCGTAAGCCACGCTTAATCCGCCGAGCAATACACCAAAGAAGTTGAAAACCCCCGCCATCAAAACGGCAAGCTGAGCACGCATGGCACGGGTGTAGATGACCGTCGCAACCGCGTTGGCCGTATCATGAAAGCCGTTAATTGCTTCGTAAAACAATACAAACAGCAGAGCAAGTATCAGTAACAGGCCGGTGCTAAGATCTAGACCAGCAAACAGATGTAGCATAGACGTTACGCCATTTTGGAGGACATGAACGCGGCGCATTATCCGCGACAACATGCGGTCTGGGAAAGGAAAATATAGTCATGATTTGGACTAAAAATGTCAATTAACCCGGTTAACAGGTACAAAGTCTATATAAATTAACCAGTTACATTGTGACATATTTACGGCAAAATTTTGACACTGGCATCCACAGGAGCAGATCACTACAATCTGCCCCTCTCTTACCAGGTGGGCAATTGCAGTGGAACAGTTTGACGTTATCGTAATTGGGGCAGGCGCTGCCGGGCTTTTTTGTGCTGCGCAGGCAGGACAGCGTGGTCGCCGTGTATTACTGCTGGATAACGGCAAGAAGCCGGGCCGCAAGATTTTGATGTCCGGCGGCGGGCGCTGCAATTTCACCAATCTCTACACTGAACCCGCCGCCTATCTGTCGAATAATCCCCACTTTTGTAAGTCGGCCCTTGCGCGCTATACCCAATGGGATTTTATCGATCTGGTGAATCGTCACGGCATTGCCTGGCATGAGAAAACCCTGGGACAGCTGTTCTGCGATGATTCTGCCCAGCAGATGGTGGATTTATTAATGGCCGAGTGTGACAACGGTGGCGTCACCGTTCGCCTGCGCAGCGACATTCTGAGCGTATCCCGGGATGACGCGGGCTACCATCTGCAGCTCAACGGCAGCGCGGTGCAGGCAGAGAAGCTGGTGATTGCCAGCGGCGGGCTTTCCATGCCGGGCCTGGGCGCATCGCCGTTCGGCTATAAAATTGCTGAGCAGTTTGGGCTTAGTGTGTTGCCAACGCGCGCGGCGTTGGTGCCTTTTACCCTGCACAAACCGCTATTAGACCAACTGCAGACGCTGTCTGGCGTCGCGCTGGATACGACCATTGCGGCAAAGGACGGCACGCTATTTAAAGAGGCGATGCTGTTCACCCATCGCGGTCTGTCCGGCCCGGCAGTGTTGCAGATTTCCAGCTACTGGCAGCCCGGCGAGTTCCTCACGGTGGATCTCTCTCCGGCCACCCGTCTGGATGATTTTTTGTCGATTCAGCGAGAGGCGCATCCGAATCTGAGCCTGAAAAACAGCCTGGCCAAAATTCTGCCTAAGCGCCTGGTCGAAGTCTTGCAGGAAATGAAAGTCGTGCCGGATGTCACGCTGAAGCAACTCAATAGCAAACAGCAGACAGAACTGGTGCAGACGCTGCACGGCTGGCAGGTGCAGCCTAACGGCACGGAAGGTTACCGCACCGCCGAAGTCACCCTCGGCGGCGTTGACACAACTCAGCTTTCATCCAAAACCATGGAAGCGCGCGACGTACCGGGGCTCTATTTCATCGGCGAGGTGGTCGATGTGACCGGCTGGCTGGGGGGGTACAATTTCCAGTGGGCCTGGAGTTCGGCCTGGGCTTGCGCCCAGGCTCTGTAACTGTTCTGGAATAATATACCTGTGTACACAAGAGCCAGATTGCATAAAAAGTTTGTACACTGATTAGACTCTGTCATGTCGCCAATGATGGAGTCATGGGTCATTTCAGGATTTCGAAAACTGGAGTGACCTGTTCCCTGGAATATCCCTGGTCGTCTGACTTATTTTGTTTTTTCTTTTCAGGCGGATGTTAAATTCAGGGCCTGGTAAATTATTCGAATTCCAGCTTCATATATGAGTCTTTTGTTTCTCTTAACGCTTCATCAATGTATTTCTGACGGATTGCTTCAGTAACCGGTTCATTTTCATAGGGAGGCTCGAATTTCATCGTGCTTTTGTAAGCGACGAATCCACCCACAATCATTTCACCCTCGGCCTTGATTATCTGGCCATCCATATCAAGGTACACATGCGAACTGGTGCCTGAGACTTTCATATCAGTTATCCCTCACAAAAATGACTTTTTCGGACTGAGTCATCGGATCAATTGTCGTAATTTTAGTGACGTTATCATTGCCCATTAAGCGCGGTAACTCAACGTTTTCCCATATATTACCTTCACGAAGCGACTGTCCTACCACGGCCCGTACTTCTCCTGATACCTGTCTGGCATAGGAAGCGGAAACGTCCTCCCATGCTTTGATAGAAAGGGGTTCTTTAGGGTCCCACCTCGGCATTTCAATATTTTTATCAGTGAGTGTGGACTCCAGCGTGACACCGCCCCGGGACTTCGCGATGGCTTCTGAAATTTCTGGCCCGCCGACTCCCTCAGTTCGCCCTGACCAAAAAAAGGCACTGTCCGGATCGGTGGCCAACTGGGGTTCAATTTCCTTGAGGTTGATGAGGCTCTGAGGGGTGCTGCGCCATGCATTAAAGGCTGCACCTCCTTTGGCGCCGGCAAGCCCACCTGCAAATGCACCACCGAGCGAAAGCCATTTCTGACCGTCACTGCCTTCTCCCCATAATTTCCCGCCTAAATACGCACCACCATAGCCACCACCCAAGCCCCCCGCAAAACCAAGCAGGGCTATCGCCGGGCCTGCCAGAACGGCCGTGGCCGCAAGCCCCACGCCCAGCAGTACTTTGTCCACCCAGTCCGGGATTTCCGGATTGATTACGTCAGTCTGCTCTTTATTGCCACCAATAATGACGTTGGGGGAGCCATCGCTGATCACACCACTGCATGTCAGGCGGTCCCCTGTCCGTGCTGCGGGCAGTCCATTGATATAGACGCGTGAAGACCCTTCAGCCACCCGCTGGAGAGCCGGGCCGTGTTCGTCACAGTCACCCACAGACATATGCGACATGACAGCTGGCTTTCCGTTGATGAAAACGTTTGATGAGCCGGTGACCAGTTGGCCGGTTTCGTGACGGGGTGCCCATGACATGCTGCCCAGAACTTCACCCAGCCCACCGCCGCCAGCTGCTCCAGCGACTGTCGCGGCCAGGACTACCGTTCCGACGCCCCCCGTGGCCAACGTAAACGCTGCACCGGCAATGGCTCCGCCTATCAGACCGAGCACCAGCCAGCCTTTAGAGGCAGTGTGTTCTATACCGTCGCCCACACGTGCAGCGGAAAAGGCTTCTGCGGCTCCACTCATTTTTCATTTATCCGCTGGCTGAGGTAAGACTCGACGGCTTCAGCCGTATCCAGCCCGGCAATACCCCGAACACTTCTGGTCAGAAGCAGACTTGATATCAGTCCCGGTATTCTGGCTCCGGTCATTTCCCATAGCGCATAGCGGCCAGCATGCTCGCCTTCAGGTATCGGAGACAGCATCAGCGGTTCGCCTGCTGCGTCAAAGAACAGATAGCTGCCGTTTCTGGCACGACTGAGGTCAATAGAAGAGTAGAGGTCCGAAATTGAAGGAAATACTGCCAGTTCGCGGCTGTCACGGTCAAAGCTGAAGAAGATTTCATGACTGTCGGCGGGGATCTGGCTGCCCCGTACGGGCGAACCGAGTGCATCGTCCGGAAACGTAATGCTGTCCGTGATGCTGTCATAAATCCGGCTATGGTAATCGTCAAATGCATCCGGGCAGGTGCCAATGAAACAGAGGAGCTTTTTTCCCGTACTGTTTTCAGATGTCAGCACCACCCTTTGCTTCTGAAAGATAATTCTTTCCCCGGCTTTGAAACTGTAAAACAGTTCCAGAGCCTGCCTTCCGCTTAACTCAGTAAGCCGGGCATGGTTGAGTGAGAGGTCCTGCAGAGTAGCCTGCAGTTCGGATGACAGCCTCTGGGATACTGACTGAAGTGTGTCTTCTGCAGCCGCTGTTGCACGTGAAATCACGAAGGTGAATTCATTGGCATTCGTATGGCTGAGCGTAAAGAGGTTCATGGTGCGATCGCGAAATACATCGGGCACCGTAATGTTGCAGTCCTGCAAAGTATATTCAGACATGTAAAGTCTCTCTGGTCCGTGAGTACGGACCAGAATATCAACGTTTACAACAATGATCTCTATGTGATCCTGCCTGAAAATTAATCTTTTTTAGTACTTCCTGCTTTAAAACATCCGGATTATTTGCGCTGTACGGCTCAGGCATAGCGCGACACGGCATAGTCCGCATGGGCAATCGCCGGCGGTTTGCCTGAAATCACATCACTCAACAGCTGGCCGGAGCCGCAGGCCATCGTCCAGCCCAGCGTGCCGTGTCCGGTATTCAGCCACAGGTTGGTGAAATGCGTCGGACCAACGATGGGCGTGCCGTCCGGCGTCATTGGGCGTAATCCGGTCCAGAAGGTTGCCTGACTCACCTGTCCGCCATCTGGAAAGAGATCGTTGACGACCATCTCCAGCGTTTGCCGCCGGGCGGGCAGCAGGGTTTTGCTGTATCCCACGATTTCCGCCATACCGCCCACGCGAATACGATTATCAAAACGCGTAATGGCAATTTTATAGGTTTCATCCAGCACCGTGGATACCGGCGCGCCGGACGCATCGACAATCGGAATCGTCAGTGAATAGCCTTTTAGTGGGTAAACCGGGACAGACAGCAGCGGCCGGAGCAATTGCGTGGAGTACGAGCCCAAAGCCATGACGTATCCGTCCGCCGTCAGCGTTTCAGCGCCACAGACAATCCCGCTTATCCTGTCTCCCTGTGTCAGCAGCGCATCGACGTTGGTGTGATAACGGAAGTCGACGCCAGCCTCGCGCGCCCTCGCCGCAAGCTGCTGGGTAAATAACTGGCAATCTCCGGTTTCGTCATTAGGCAGTCGCAGCCCGCCGGTCAACTTATGCTTAACCGCCGCCAGCGCCGGTTCAACCTCGGCCAGTTGTGAGGCTTCCAGCAGTTGATAAGGAACGCCGGCGTCTTGCAACACGGCGATATCGCGTGCCGCATTGTCAAACTGCTGAGCGGTGCGAAACAGCTGCAGCGTGCCTCCCTGACGTCCTTCATATTCAATGCCCGTGCTGGCCCGCAGTGCTCTGATGCAGTCGCGGCTGTACTCTGCCAGCCTGACCATCCTGGCCTTATTTTCGGCATAGCTTTGCGGATTGCAGTTTTTCAGCATTTGCATCATCCATGCGAGCTGAAAGCGGGAGCCGTCCGGACGCACGGAAAGGGGCGCGTGGCGTTGCACCATCCACTTCACCGCCTTTAAGGGGACACCCGGCGCGGCCCAGGGCGCGGCGTAGCCAGGGGAGATCTGCCCGGCATTGGCGGCGCTGGTGCCTAATGCCGGACCGGCTTCTTTTTCAATCACGGTCACCTGATGCCCGGCCTGCTGCAGATACCAGGCGGTTGTCACGCCCACGACACCACTACCGAGTACAATAATTTTCATCTTGATATTTATCCTGAACGCGTTATCGCTCAACCGCGCGGGCATTGTCCGCGCGGTCTGTGTTCGGTATGGCTTAGGCCTGGATGGGGATTTGCGCCTGCCAACATCTCACCGCACTGCCTTTTTCCTGTAATAACAGTGGCTGGGGCGCCTCGCAGCCGCGTGTTGCCTGTGGACAGCGATCGCGAAAATAGCATCCCGTCGGCAGGTGACGGTTACCCGGTAGCTCGGTGTTGACCGGCGCGCCGTCCAGCGCCGCGCCGATGCGCGGTACCGACTCCATCAGTAACTGGGTATAAGGATGCTGGGGCGCATCCAGAACGCGCTGTGTTTCGCCCAGCTCCACAATCTGTCCCAGATACATGACCGCGACGCGATCGCTCATATGGCGCACCACCGACACGTTATGCGAGATCAGGATGTAGGTGAGGTTTTGCTGTTTTTGCAGGTCCACCAGCAGATTCAGAATCTGCGCCTGAACAGAAATATCCAGCGCGGAGGTCGGTTCATCCAGGACGATAATATCAGGCTCGGATGACAGGGCCCGGGCGATGGCGATGCGCTGACGCTGCCCGCCGGAAAACGCATGCGGCGGCCGGTCCAGGTATTCGGGACGAATACCGACCTGGTTTGCCAGTGATTCCGCCAACGCCCGCCGCGCTTTTTCTGATGGGCGCGACTGAATCCAGACCGGCTCGGTGATGATGCGCCAGACGGGCAGGCGAGGATCGAGGGAAGAGAGGGGGTCCTGAAACACCATCTGCATACGACGTCCCCGATGACCGGCGGGGGCCGTTGCCAGTTCAAGCTGGCCTGAGGTCGGACTCAGCATGCCCATCAACAGTTTCGCCAGGGTGCTTTTCCCACAGCCGGATTCGCCAACAATCCCCAGTGTTTCGCCCTGTCGGACCTGAATATCCAGGCCATTCAGCGCATGAACCCGTTCTGTTACTTTGCCGCGCCAGTTCTTTTTGGCAGGGAAGGTGACATGCACGTTTTGCAGCGTAAGCAGAGCATCAGACATGACGCGTCTCCTGTTGTGGATACCAGCACGCGACCTGCTGGGCGGTGTCGCCTGTGGCATGCAGTCGCGGCGGGTTGCTGCAGCGTTCTCCCGCCGCAAAACAGCGCTCGCGAAAGGCACAGCCTGCGGGCAAGCAGGCCAGATTGGGTACGGTTCCGGAAATTGATGCCAGCGGCGCACGCGGTTCAATGGCGTCCGGCGAGCAGGTGAGCAGGCCGATGGAATAGGGATGGCACGGTGAACGCAGGACGGTGTCAGTCACGCCGCTTTCAATGACGGCCCCGGCATACATGACGTAAATCCGATCGCACAGTTGGGAAACCACAGCCATATCATGGCTGATAAACAGCACGGCGGTGCCGGTCGCTTCGGCTTTTTGTTTCAGCAGGCGCAGCACCTGGCGCTGAACGGTAACGTCCAGCGCGGTTGTGGGTTCATCCGCAATCAGCAGGTCAGGCTCACAGGAAAAGGCCAGGGCAATCATGACGCGCTGACGCATTCCGCCTGAAAGTTCAAAAGGATAGCGCTCCATGACGTTCTTCGCGTCCGCGATTTGCATATCGCCCAGTAATGTAAGCGCGCGGGCTTTTGCTTCACGGGCAGACAGAGGACGATGCTGACGAATCACATCCACCATCTGTTTGCCGATGCGACGGGTCGGATTCAGGGCGGTCATAGGCTCCTGAAAAATCATGGCAACGCGATTACCGCGCAGCTTGCGCATGTCGACTTCACTGGCGGCAAGCACATCCTGCCCAGCCAGCTCCAGCTTGCCGCTCTTGATGTGATAGCTGTGTTCTGGAATCAGCCGCATCGCCAGCATGGCGGTGACGGATTTCCCCGAACCCGACTCACCAACCACGCCCACAATTTCGCCACGATTGATGTGCATCGATACGCTGTTCAGCACGTTCACCTCTCCCTGAAAAACCGGGAAACTCAGCCGTAGATCCTCAATCGTCAGGATTCTCTCTTGCATCAGTTACGTCCTCCCGCTTTCGGATCCAGCAGGTCCTGGATGCCATCGCCAAATAGATTGAATCCCACCGCCGTGATTAAAATGGCGGCCCCGGGAAAGGTGCAGTACCACCACTGATCCAGAACGTAGTTGCGGCCGTTAGCCACCATCGCGCCCCATTCCGCTGTGGGTTGCTGAGCGCCCAGGCCAATAAAACCCAACGTAGCCGCCATCAAAATCGCGCTGCCAATATCCAGCGAGGCCTGCACCACCAACGGCGGCAGGGCATTGCGCAGGATATGCCAGCTAATCAGGTGCCAGCGCGAGGCACCAAAGGTTTTTGCCGCTTCCACGAAGGTATGCTGCCTGACGATTAACGTTTGACCCCGCGCCAGCCGGACATAAAAGGGGATGCGCACAATGGCGATAGCCAGCATGGCGTTAAACAGGCTCGGCCCCAACGCCGCAGCCAGCGCCATGGTCAGTACCAGCGAAGGAATCGACAGCATGATGTCCATCAGGCGCATAATCATCGCATCGCTGCGCCCGCCTAGCACACCGGACAGGCAGCCCAGTAACGACCCGCTTATGCCTGCCAGCAGCACGACAGCCAGGCCTGCCGCCACCGACTGTTGGCTGCCGACCAGTACCCGGCTGAACAAGTCCCGGCCCACTTCATCAGTACCGAACCAGTGTGCGGCACTGGGTGCCTGGAGGCGATCGGTCAAACTGATGGCATTGGGATCGTGGGGGACAATCCAGGGTGAAAACACCATTAACCCCAGCATCAGAATAATGATGGCGGCACCCAGCAGCGTCAGCGGGCTTTTGCTCAGCATCCACAGGCGGCGTTTCCAGGCGAACAGGCCGGGTTTGACCTGACGCACGGCAGGCTGTTCTTGCGTTATCATCATGTTCTACGCTCCCCGACCCATGCGCGGGTCAATCCACAGATAAAGAAGATCCACGAACAGGTTTACCAATACGTACGCAAAGGAAACCACGATGGCAAAGCCCATCACCGCCGGGAAATCGAGCGCCTGAATAGAGGACACCACATAAGCGCCCATGCCGGGCCAGGCAAACACGGTTTCGGTTAATACCGCGCCATACAGCAGGTCGCCTAATGCCAGCCCCAGGACCGTCACGGAGGGAATCAGGGCATTGGGCAGGGCATAACGTACGACGATCGTCCATTTCGGCAGGCCGCTGGCCAGCGCGGTGCGAATATAGTCTTCGCTCAGTTGTTCCAGCATGGCCGAGCGAATCTGGCGCGCCACGATGCCCAGATGAACAAAGGCCAGGGTGGTGGCAGGCAGAATCAGATGCTGAAGCGCATTAAAAAAGACCTCGATGTTGCCTTCCAGCAGGGCATCAACCAAATAGAAACCGGTGATGCGCGTGGGGGGATCGAGCCAGTCATCCAGTCGTCCGCCACCGGGCAGCAGGTTTAACTTGCCATAAAACAGCACAATCGCGCCCAGGCCCAGCCAGAACGCCGGGGTTGAAATCCCGGTCAGCGCCAGCAGGCGCACCAGATGATCGAGCCAGCGGTTACGATACACCGCAGAGAGCACGCCCAACGGCACGCCAACGAGCAGGGCGATCAACAGGGCACAACTGGCCAGCTCCAGCGTTGCGGGAAAAAACGCCCGTAAATCCTCTAACACAGGGCGGCCTGTCCGGATAGAGGTACCCAGATCGCCATGTAACAGCTGTTCCACATAACGAATAAATTGTTGCCATAACGGTAAATCCAGCCCCAACTGCTGACGGATATGCTGGACGATTTCATCACTGGCGCGGTCACCTGCCAGAAGCCTGGCTGGGTCCCCGGGAATAAGATGCGAAATAATAAACGTAATGACGCAGACGCCGGCGACCACTAACAGCAGTCCCCAGCTACGCTGTCTTACTAAACTCCAGTAACTCATCATGTCTTCCTCAGCAGGGCCGGGCAGGCCCTGCATGAACGGGCGTGAGGGGTGTTATTCTTTGTGCATGGTGGCGATATTAAAGATTTGCTCCAGCATCGGGTTAAACACGTAGCCTTTAACCGATTTATTCATCGCCACCTGATAATTCTTCTGGAATAAATAAACGTAAGCCGCATCCTTAATCACGATATTTTGCGCTTGCTGGTAGTCGGTCGTCCGTTCAGCCTGATTCGGAGTCGATACCGCTTTTTTCAGCAGCGCATCCACGTCCGGGTTGGAATAAAACGAGCGGTTACCTGGCAGCCCTTTTTTGTCAGATTCAAACCAGTAATTCATAAACATATAGGGGTCGGCGAAGTCTGGGCTCCAGTTACCAATCGCAATGTCATAGTCCGCTTTGCCAATGCGCTCGCGCATGGTGGCGTTAGCCAGTTTTTCCAGCTTCACCTTGATCCCAATAGCCTGCAGGTTGGCCTGCATTGACAGGGCAATCGGCTCCCAGTTTGGGTCGCTGTCAGAATAGAGAAACGACAGCGACTGCGGCTTACTGGCAACCTTGTCCAGTTCAGCTTTGGCTTTTGCGATATTGAAGCTGTACTGCATGGCCTTCGCGTCGTAACCCCACATGCCTTCCGGGATCGGTCCACGCATCTGTTTTCCGTTGCCACCCAGAATGCCTTGCACCATCCCCTGATAATCGGTGGCCCAGGATATCGCCCGGCGCAAATCTGGCTGATTGAGCGGCGCTTTGCTGTTGTTCAGGTAGAGATAGGTGACCCGTAGGGCGGGATAATCCATCACGGCCACATCATTTTGCTTTTTCAGCGCGGCAAACTGGTCCACCGGCAAGGCATCAGCAATATCCACATCCCCTTTGGCCAGCTGCAGGCGTCGGGCTGAGCTTTCACTGATGATCTTCACCGACACCCGTTTAAACGCTGGTTTTGGCCCGGCAAAGTGTGGGTTAGGCACCAGCACAAGTTGCTGACCTTTCTGCCAGCGCTGCAGCATATAAGCGCCCGAACCTGCTGTATGTTCCGCCAGGTAACTGCGCGCGTCGTCAGTCGCGTTAGCCTTGAGCACGGCCGGGTTAATGATGGAGGCACCGTCGTTAGCGAGGGTGTACAGGAAAGGCGCAAAAGGCGTACTCAGGGTGAAACGCACGGTTAGCGGATCTACCACTTCGACTTTAAGGTCGGCCGGGAAGGCTTCAGAAGGGCCCTGTTTGATACGCAGCAGGCGCTCAAATGACAGCTTAACGGCCTCAGCATTCACGGCTGAACCGTCCGCAAACGCAGCGCCGGGACGTAATGTAAACGTCCATACCTTACCCTCCTCGCTGCTCTGCCAGCTTTCCGCCAGATCGCCTTCAACGTCTGTAGAACCCTTACCGCCTTCGGTTTTGTATTTGATCAATCGCTGATAGGCAGGGTAGGTAATGGTCCAGTCGTTATTATCGATGGTGACGGCAGGATCAAGCGTCTGAGGATCGGCAGCTTTACCAATCACTAACATATCTTTGGGTACCGCCGCCAAAACGGACGTCGTCGTGGCGGCCAGGGTGATGGCGAGTAACAAAGGGCGAAAATAGCCGGGGGCTGTGTGCGTCATTTTCATGGTAATACTCCGTCAGTCTGGGCTGGGGATATGCAGGTGAAAACATCGTTGAGAAGCGGGTAACGGGCCGCTTCCGGTAATTCGAAATGCCACCATTCCGTGGCAATGCCAGTAAAGCCGCCGCCAAACATCACGGCATTAAGCAGCAGTCTGTTGCGTTGGGCAGCAAGCGGTACGTCGGGATGATAAGGATGGGATAGCGCCTGCATGTCATCGAACCCGGTGCCCATATCCAGCGTCTGCCCTGTCGCATCGACCAGCGTGACGTCAATGGCGGTGCCACGGCTGTGGTTGGAGCCTTGCGATAACGGCACGACATAATTCTGGTCAGGGCAGGCGTGCCACAGCAGCTCCTGGGCTTTTTGCGGGCGATAGGCATCCAGCACCAGCAGGGTGAATCCGGCCACTTTTGCAATCGCCATGCTTTTCTCCAGCGCTTTCACGGCATCAGGGTGCAGCAGGCAGCGGGCGACGCTGTAGATAGGCTGGCCCGTGATGTTGTCGGCGGTGGCATATTTGAGGTCGATACTGAGCTCAGGAAAGGCTGCTGCAATATCGACCAACTCTGTTTCCTGCATCATGCGGTGATCCCTGTTTTATTAATGTTCAAATTGACCAAATTCCTGCTGTAACAGTCGGTTTTGTGCCAGTCGCTGAGAAAGCTCGGGGCCAAGGCGTTCAACAACGGCGGACAGCAGCAGGTTGAACAGGCAACTGAGGGGCGCGAGTGAGTCCCAAAAATTGGCGGTGTCCGTTTTGACCTGAAGCAAATCCACCGGGTAATCACGTGCCCAGGGACACCAGATATCGGTGACGAGTGCCGTTGCAACCTTGCGCTCGGTGGCAACCCGGCAAAACTGTCTTGCCACGGTGGAATAGGCGCGCGTATCCGTCAGAATCACATAAGGTTTGGCAGACTCAGAATTCAGCGACTCCAGCCAGCTGCCTGAGCTGCCATCGGCGTAGGTGACGCGCGGGCGTAAATATTCCAGATGACTGAAAAAGGTGTTAGCGATACCGCGGGTAGACTGAATACCCAGCACGATGACCGTTTCAGCATCCGCGATTTGCTGGCTGATATGGCGAAACGTATCTGTCTGAGCCAGTTGATAGACATAGCGGATAGCATCTAACTCCATTTGTAGCGACTGACTGGACGGATCGGGCAGCGTGCGTTGCTGTTCCCATGAGTCAAGACGATCAATAACGCCCCATTGCTTGTAGGGCGTGTTAGGCACATCGCGCAGCAGGTTTTTCACATCATCAAGATTTTTAAAACCCAGCTTGCGCAGGTAACGCCCTACGGTAATACCGCTGGTCCCGGTTGACTGGGCAATGCTGTCTGCCGTTTCAAACGGTATTTGCTCGGGATGACTTAACAGCCACGAACTAATCCGCTTTTCGCTTGGCGTTTGCAGGCTAAAAGCGGCCTCAATCTTTTTGAACAGGTCTGCGTTAGCGCTCATCTCGTCCTCAATGTTACCTGGCTGTCATTGATCGCCATGTTGTTAGTTAAGTAACAAGCACAATGCATGCCATATTTCTGAGGTGCATAAAAACAGGCCGCACGTCAGATGATTCAGTGAAGGGGTTTGCGAGAAGTTGATATCCCGTTCATCAGGTAAGCGCAATTGGGGTGCAACATATTTAAAACCTGCATCACACTAGTGCAACAATATCGCCAGGATATGTGATGCAGGTGGATAAACCGACGCGCCTTTCCACCGTAACGCAGAGCCGGTGAGGTTGAGGCCGCACGGGACGGTGACCGCTGACTGACTGTAGAGAAGGCAAGTCGGCAGGGCACTACGCTGAAACCGCCAGGATTCTCATGAATATGTTGAGATAAGCACGCCTCAGGATTATCAGAAACGGGCCTGCCACAATCATCGAAATAAGGGTGAAATATGGAGTTTCTCAGCAGGATTTTATCAATGTGGCACAAATGACTGGCCGCAATAATTATGCTTTTTTACCGTTTCGTTAATCATCTTTTAGGAATGTTTACCGACTATAAAATGGCAGTAAACACGATTCGGTCACATACTTGTTCTTTTAACTCGTTAAGTGACACACCATGATTAGCTTTGTTCGTTCTTTGTTCGCCAGCCCGGATAAATTCCTCCAGATAATGAGCCGCCAGGACATAAACGACTCCATTGCGGATGGTGAACGCATAATTATCGATGAAAACGGCAATGCTGCCGTCAATATTCTCAGTGATGAAGTGAAAGACGATTTCAATCGACACGTCAATACCTTAAAAGGAGTCTGAGGTGGGAACCGCAATTTTTATGGTATTGATGGTGAGTGGTTACTGGTATACCAGCCGGGATCTGTCCAGCCGTTTTAAAATGCGCCGTTCTTCAGGCTGGGATGTCTATTTTCTGGTCGCACTTTACGGTTGTATTTTTGTGCTTCAGGGCGTTTTCGTCACCGCCTTTATCTGGTTTATCTTGTTTATTATTTCAACCGTTTCTAATTTCCTGTATGTGTTTCCCGGCGATCATCTGCAGCTGCAAATGAAGTTTATGAACTGGAGTTTTCTGGGTATCCAGGCACCTGTGGTGATTATGCTGGCCTTTGCCATCCTGTTTTGCCTTTATCGATCAAACTGGGCGGGCAGTGCGCAGCTGAACGTTTCAGGCCGAAAAGATCTCTATCAAAAACTCTCTCGATCTAATGGTGTCGAACAGATGCTGTTTCAGTGTATGGAAGAGGGGGAGCTGGCGTGGATCACCTTAAAATCCCGACGGATTTATATTGGTATGGTGCATGCCGCCACCTTTGAATACGAAAGCACAGCCAATATCGTGCTTATTCCGATGCTGAGCGGCTACCGCGACAGCCATACGCTGAAGCTGTCGGTGGAACACAATTACAGCAGCTGGTACGCCGAGCACGGCATTACGCTGGATTCCGAGCCGAAGAATGCGATGGCATTCCGCAAAGTCATTATGGTGGACCAGATTGAAAGCTTCTCGCTATTCGATCCCGCCAGCGCTACCGCCCTCTCAATGGGGGAAGACCATCCGCAGAGCGTCGAGAAGAGTCGTGAAGGTGACAAGTCATCACCGCCAGATCAGCAAATCGAATAACCCAGGGAGAATGCACGGCGTCAGTATTGCTGTGTTAATCCCAAAAAGCATTCAGGATGCAGTGTGTTCGTCGATCAACATCTACTCTGATTACTGACTTCATCAACGAGGAAACCGTATGGCTTATCAAGGGAAAATCTTAGTGATTGGCGCATCACGTGGCATAGGACTGGCCGTCGTAAAGGCGTTTGCCGCCCATGACTGGCAGGTGACGGCGACCCATCGCGGGGATCATCCACCGCAAGGTGATATCCCTCAGGTTGACTGGCACCGGCTTGATATGACGCAGACCGAGGCGGTTAAGCATTTTGCTGTTGGACTGAGCGGACAGCCTTTTGACGCCATTCTGATTAATGCCGGTATTTATGGCCCGGCCCATCAAAAGCTGTCGGAAAGCGACGACGCTGAACTGGCCCAGCTGTTTATGACCAATGCCGTGGCACCGATTCGGAGTGCGGAAATTCTGCTGCCGTTACTGAACCAACAAAACGGCGTACTCGCACTCACCTCCTCTCAACTTGCCAGCCTGAATGAGAATCGCAGCGCAGACGCGCCGCTTTATTCTGCCAGTAAAGCGGCCCTGAATATGCTCACTCGCTCGCTGGTCAGGACGGTGGATGCCCAGAACGGGACGTTAATCACCTTGCATCCCGGCTGGGTCAAAACAGATATGGGCGGCGATGCAGCGCCATTGACGCCTGAAGAGAGTGCCAACGGCATCTTTACCCAACTGACCACCCACCGTGGACATGGCGGCCATCACTATCTTGACTATGCAGGTAAAACGCTGCAGTGGTGATAGCACATCGCTCAGGGGTGACCGGCGGGCTGGCGCATGTCAGCCCGTTGTTATGCGAAATTTTGCAACATTTACGTCCCGGCATTACACTGCCTCTTTGATTCCATTGATTGAAGGTGCTTATGTCTCAGCCCTACCAGCGTGAACCGCTACCGCTGCCCGGCGGTCACAAGAAAGTTCTGTTGCACTCCTGCTGCGCGCCCTGTTCGGGAGAAGTTATGGAGGCCATGCTGGCATCCGGCATCGAGTACACCATTTACTTTTACAATCCGAATATTCATCCGCTTAAAGAGTACGAGCTGCGCAAAGAAGAAAACATTCGCTTTGCCGAAAAGTTTGGTGTGCCCTTTGTGGATGCGGACTACGATCGTGACGACTGGTTTAAACGCGCCAAAGGCATGGAGTGGGAACCCGAGCGAGGCGAGCGCTGTACCATGTGCTTCGATATGCGTTTTGAGCGCACGGCGCTGTACGCCTACGAAAATGGCTTCCCGGTGATAACCAGTTCCCTGGGGATTTCCCGCTGGAAGAACATGCAGCAAATTAATGACTGCGGCGTACGCGCTGCCGCCCACTATCCCGATCTGACCTACTGGGAATTCAACTGGCGTAAAGGCGGGGGATCGGCGCGCATGATTGAAATCAGTAAGCGTGAGAGTTTTTATCAGCAAGAATATTGCGGATGTGTTTACTCCTTGCGTGATACAAATCGTCATCGTGTCGCCAGTGGCCGCGAGCGGATTCAGATTGGCGTACAGTACTATCAACCTGACGATAACGCGCGTTAACGGTTTTTGTTAAAGCAGGCGGGCTATATTGTCGAAACTGCGGGTTTCCTTTATTCCGCCCGATCCTTTCTTTTTTGCGCTGTTTTCCGCCCGACTACATAAGCTGCAAGGATGCGTATTCGCATCCTGATTGCTGTCGTCCAATAGCTGTCTTTTACGACATACGCTCGGCGTACAGCCCATCATCTGCTTAAATGAACGTGTAAATGACTGCTGGCTTTCGAAATGGTATTTCACCGCCAGACTGATGATGGGCGCGCGGCTGTATTTTAAATCATTAATACAGGCAATTAATTTCTTTCTGCGAATATAACGCGCCAGAGTTTCATTGTTGTAACGGGAAAATAATTTTTGCAGATACCATTTTGAATAACCGGCTTTTTCGGCAATATCATCGATGCTTAAACGCTGATCCAAATTTTTATTAATCCATTCGGTAACAGAAATAATCACGCTCTCATTGTATTTATTCTCATTCATAACACCCCCTTAAATTTTGAAGGTGATTGTAAATTATCCTATGTTTCTCAAAACATTACGAACGTAAAGATTCTTAAGGAAGTGAATGGTTATTTCCTGCCATGTGGAGCTATAGGTCGAATAATTATATTAGGTAGCCGCATGTGTGCTTTTTGTTTCTGAGATGAGGAAGGACGAGGCGTAATGTTATTGTATTATGAGCGTTGTGAGGGCGGTTAATTTACTGCCTTGCAGGACGGGAAGAACACCTTCTGCGCTGGCGCAAGCACCGCCGCAGAAGGTCCGTCATTTAGCCTTTAGAGCAGCTTGTTTTCAGCCAGCTCAAGCGCAAAATAGCTGAAAATCAGATCTGCGCCAGCACGCTTAATCGCCCCCAGACTTTCCAGCACGACGTTGCGTTCATCAATGGCACCCGCCTGAGCGGCGAATTTGATCATCGCGTACTCACCGCTGACCTGATAGGCCGCCAGCGGCAGTTCAGTGCGATCACGAATATCGCGCAGAATATCCAGATAGGCACCCGCCGGTTTAACCATCAGCGAATCGGCACCTTCCGCGGCGTCAATCAGTGACTCGCGAATAGCCTCACGACGGTTCATCGGGTTCATCTGATAGGTTTTACGATCGCCTTTCAGCGCCGTGCCGGCTGCTTCGCGGAAGGGACCATAGAAAGATGATGCAAACTTGGTGGAATAGGACATGATTGCCGTTTGGGTAAAGCCTGCGGCATCCAGCGCCTGACGAATCGCTTTTACCTGACCATCCATTGCGGCAGAGGGCGCGATAAAATCTGCCCCCGCTGCGGCCGCGACAACGGCCTGTTTGCCCAGGTTGATCAGGGTGGCATCGTTATCGACGCCGTGATCACAGAGCACGCCACAATGGCCGTGGCTGGTGTACTCACAAAAGCAGGTATCCGACATCACGATCATTTCAGGCACGGTGTCTTTGCAAATTTTCGACATGCGCGCCACCAGGCCGTTTTCATTCCACGCATCGCTGCCGGTCGCATCGGTATGATGGGAAATCCCGAAGGTCATCACCGAGCGGATACCCGCCTTAGCAATACGTTCAATTTCATAGGCCAGACGTTTTTCCGGAATACGTCTTACGCCAGGCATCGCCTGAATGTCTTTATAGTCATCAATACCTTCCTCAACAAAAATGGGCAGCGCCAAATCGTTCAGGCTAAGGCTGGACTCCTGGAACATTGCTCGCAGTGACGCGCTGGCACGCAATCTTCTGGGACGTTGGGTAAGGGAAAAATCAGACATTGTTACTCACCTGGCCAAATTAAATAAGACGGCTAGTCTACTCCGATTAGGCGCAGGCGATGAAGGTTTGTGTGCGGTGTGCCGAGACAGTAAATGTGTCTCCCGCCACAGGGGCGGGAGACGAGGAGGTTACTCGTTGATATCCGGGTGCTGCTGCACCAGGTTTTTACGCTTCGCTTCCAGTCGGGCGATTTCTTCGTCGATATCTTCGATTTTCTGCTCGATGTTATCGTGATGCTCCTGAAGAATTTCGCGCGCTTCTTCCATGTCAGAGGCGGCAGGTGTGGCACCTTTCAGGGGCTTGTTCGCCGTTTCTTTCATATAAAGACCGGTAATCAGGCCAATCACCGCGACCACCATCAGATAGTAGGCCGGCATGTAGAGGTTATTGGTGGTCTCAACCAGCCAGGCTACCGCGGTTGGTGTCAGACCGGCAACCAGTACCGAAATGTTAAAGGCGCTGGCCAGTGCACTGTAGCGGATATGGGTGGGGAACATGGCAGGCAGTGATGAGGCCATCACGCCGGTAAAGGCGTTAAGGATAACGGCCAGCAGCAGCAGTCCGGCAAAAATCAATCCCAGCACGCCACTGTTGATCATCATGAACGCGGGAATAGCAAAGATCATCAGGGCGATGCTGCCGATAATCACAAACGGACGGCGACCAAAGCGGTCACTCAGCAGCCCCATGACCGGCTGGACAAACAGCATTCCTATCATGATGGCGATGATAATCAGCACGCCATGATCTTCGGAGTAATGCAGGTTGTGCGACAGGTAGCTTGGCATGTAGGTCAGCAGCATGTAGTAGGTCACGTTGGTTGCAATAACCAGACCGATACAGGCTAACAGGCTACGCCAGTGTTTGGTGGCGATCTCTTTGAAAGAGACTTTCGGGCCGTCACGCAGACCTTCGCGGTCGCCTTGCTCCAGTTTATCCACATGCTGCTGGAACGTGGGAGTTTCTTCCAGCGCATGGCGCAAATACAGGCCAATAATCCCTAGCGGCAGCGCCAGGAAGAACGGAAGACGCCATCCCCATTCAAGGAAGTTTTGTTCACCGATAATGGTCGAGATCAACACGACAACGCCGGCACCCAGCACGAAACCGGCGATCGAACCGAAGTCCAGCCAGCTTCCCATAAAGCCGCGCTTGCGGTCAGGCGAATACTCGGCGACGAAGATAGACGCGCCGGTGTATTCCCCGCCGACCGAGAAGCCCTGGGCCATTTTAGCCAGCAGCAGCAGAATCGGTGCCCAGATGCCAATGGAGGCATAGGAGGGAATCAGGCCGATACAGAAGGTACTGATCGACATAATGACGATGGTAATCGACAGTATTTTCTGACGACCGTACTTGTCACCCAGCATGCCGAAGAACAGGCCGCCTAAAGGGCGAATCAGGAATGGAACGGAGAAGGTTGCCAGGGCGGCAATCATTTGAATCCCTGGCGAGACATCCGGGAAAAACACTTTACCCAAGGCATAAGCCACAAAGCCATAAACACCAAAATCGAACCACTCCATGGCGTTACCCAAAGAGGCGGCGGTAATGGCTTTACGTAAACGGGAATCATCAATGATGGTGACATCATCTATCCCAATTGGTTTTACACGCTTCCTACGCAATTTCATAGAATTACCCTGTAATGGAACATGAAAGTCCTCAACGGCGCGAACCGAAAATAGCGTTCAGACCGCTTCGTTGAGGAAATTTAAGCATAGCCGTAAAACAGCATTCTCTGTCGACTCACCAATACAACCAATACTGCCGTCATCTGGTTTATCGGCGGAAGAGTATAACGTTTTTATGTGATATTTGTCATGTTTGAACTGAAAGCGAGCAGTTTCACCTGCGGTTTGTAGCAGGAAACGACGCGAAAAAAAGTCAGTCTTCCCGCGCGTTTGCCTGGTAAATAAGCGCTTCGATGTTGAACGACAGTCGCCGCCTGGCTTAAGTTATTAATAAATTTTAAGCATTTGTCGGGATGGGGTTTGAAACTTGCCTAATGGAGCGCCTTCGGCAATACTCTTTTACCTTGATTTGGAGGAAGAATGTCAAGGAAAGCATCCAACACTTGCCAGAGCCCCTGGGTGGCGCAGATCGATAGTGTAGAAAGAAAATTAATGGATTCTTCTGAGGTAGGTCGCGCTCCCCGGCAGACTGACTCTGCCACTCACGTGCCGCTCCATTCAGGATGGCTAAGCTGCCGGGCTAAATACTGGATTGATCGACTGACGCAGTTGAGCGAGACGCTGCAAACGTCGACGGTCACGGGCAAGCAGTGCTCGGACTATGAGGTGTGCCAGCAGCTGTTACAGCAGTCGATGCCGACGCTGCAACGCCTGAATCAGCGTGCCGGGCGTGCGTCTGATGCTGCCTCTTGCGACCAACAGGAAGACGCGGTGGCGGTGGCATTGCGGGCGGCGAGTAAACAACGGGCGTCGCAGCGAAAATAAGCCAGTCAACGCCGTCGCCATCAGTCTGATTCTGCGTGTAGCGCCCGCGGCTCAGGGGTTATCCACCTCAACGGGCAGATGACCATACTGCGCCATCCACGCAATCGTCGCCGTATTATCCATGGGTCGGGCATAAAAATAGCCCTGGACGAAGGTGACGCCATGCTGCTGCAAATAGCGGAACTGCAATGCCGTTTCCACGCCTTCTCCCAGGACCTGCAGCTTCAGTTTATGACTCAGGCTGATAATGGCATCCAGCACCGGCGTTTCCTCCTCCAGCGACTCGATTGCGTTAATAAAACCCTGGTCGATTTTAAGATAGTCCAGTGCAAAGGTTTGCAGGTAGCTAAGTGAGCAATGACCTGTGCCAAAGTCATCAATCGCCACTTTCATCCCGGCCTGGCGCAGCTGAGCCAGCTTAGTGGCGACCACGTTCCCTTCTTTAATCAGGCTGCGCTCCGTCAGTTCCAGAGTAATGTTAAACTCCGTTTTCGCCATCCTTTTAGCAAAGTTCAGCATGTCATTGACGAAGTCTGGGTGCTGCAGATGTTCGGCTGCCACATTAATCGCCAGATGAAAGCCTGGATTGGGCTTCCAGTGTTGCGTGTCCTCAACAATCAGATCCATCAGATGGTGCGTCACCGGGATAATCATGCCTTCCGCTTCGGCGGCGGTAATAAATGTGTCAGGGCGCACGCTGTCACCATTGGGCAGCGTCCAGCGCAGCAGTGCCTCTGCACCGGAGCAGCGTTGCAGTGTGTAGCTGTAGGTTGGTTGGTAATGCACGCTGAATTGCCGGGAGCGGATAGCGCGACGCATTTCATCTCCCCATGAAAAGCGCCTGCGTAACCAGGATGTCGTCAGAATCATAAACAGAACGGAAAAAATCGCCGCCATTGGCATAAACACGAAAAGCAACTGTGCCCACGTCTTGACTCGCTCGGCGCTCGGCGCAATCAGGGTGACACTAATGGGATAACGAGAGGAAGCCGCCTTGTATATCTGTGGTAAAAGCCAGTGGTTGCCTGGCATTTCGCGATTGCCTGACACTATTGGCGCGCCGTTATTAAAACGCATGGTGATTCTGTACTCATGGGTGCTGCCCAGGGCACTCATAAAATCAATCAGGTACTGTCCTTCCACCATCACCCAAAGTGCTCTGTCCGCAGAAATCTGGCGCACGAATATCACCGCAGGCCGATCCGGCACGCTGTAAGAACCGGTGAGGGATAAACTCCACCGGTCTTTGCCCGTCACCGGCGGTGTAGTACCAATCATGGCTTCAAGGGTCGCGGGTTTGTTGCCATAGGCGGAAGAGCAGCTGACCATGTCGCTTTCCAGCCTGCCGATACCGCGAAAATAGGGATGAAGAGTGCCATTGATGCGCAGCGTATTCTCGACCTGATCGCATGATTGATCGTCATATTGACGAAGCGAAGCGATCATACTCCAGGCGTTATCGCTGATTTTTTCAGCCTGAGACAGCAAGGTCGCTGCCGTATTCACTTGTTGTTCTTTAACGGTCTTTCTGGCATCGATAGCAGTAAATAGCAAACCCAAAAGCAGGGGCAGAAGCCCTGCAAGGACGATGAGCGATCTGGCGTGATCGCGCTTTCTTTTTATTAGCGGCACCGTAAAAACCTCTGAATCGTTATGATGTTTTGCGAGGTGCTAAGGGTCACTGCAACATAGCACGCCAGTTCACGCCGCTGGTGAACGGTCGGAAATCCCTTATCATCCGATAAGGTCAATTATCGACCTTGTGGGCATTTAATTGACACAAAATTCATACTATTGGTGAAAGTTCAGCGATTAGTTTGATGGCTGCAGCAAAACGGTGATCGCGTAAGGCGGAAGAACGGACGGTGACTGACCTGTAAACGGTCGCGGTTGGGCGGCAACCCAGAGCGAAACCCAAACCCGGCGGGGTAAAATGCGCACTGTCTTTTTACGGCGGGAGGGCGGTTGCCGTCGGATAATCGGGTAAATAGCGGGCGCGGATAAGGCGATAACCGTGAAATAAAAATGAGGTCAGACGGATGTGTGCCCCGACAGCCTGAACAGCGCGGGGCAACGACCTGTTAATCCTGAAAATAAATCTGCTTCAGTGCCACTTCCACACCGCGCAGCTCTGCCAGCCCTTTAAGCCGCCCAATCGCGGAGTAGCCCGGGTTGGTGCGCTTGTGCAAATCGTCCAGCATCTGATGACCGTGATCGGGACGCATCGGAATGGCACGTTGCTCGCCCGACCGGCGACGACGCTGCTCCTCGGCCAGGATCACCTTGATGACGCCAACCATATCCACATCGCCGGTCAGATGGCCCGCCTCGTGGAAGCTGTTGGGGTTCGCTTCTCGCTTTGTCGCCCGCAGGTGCACGAAGTTAATGCGATCGGCATAAGCTTCTGCCATTGCGACAAGGGCATTATCTTCACGGACGCCGTAGGAACCGGTACAGAAACAGAATCCGTTGTGCAGACTGTCTACCGTTTCTTTCAGCCACTGCATATCTTCTTGGGTAGAGACGATGCGCGGCAGGCCAAGGATTGGACGCGGTGGATCGTCAGGATGGACGGCCAGCTTAATGCCGACCTCTTCCGCTACGGGGACGATGGCCCGCAAAAAGGTGGCCATGTGTTCGCGCAGTTTGGCTTTGTCGATACCGTCATACTGGGCCAACTGAGCCTGAAACTGCTCAAGCGTGTAACCCTCTTCCGCGCCAGGTAAGCCGGCGATGATATTGCGCACCAGCGTGGTTTTTTCTTCTTCGCTCATCGCGGCAAACCGTTCTGCGGCAACTTTTTGCTCGGCGGGGCTGTAATCTTTTTCTGCACCGGGGCGTTGTAGCAAGTGCAGTTCAAAGGCGGCAAACGCATCGGCATCAAAGCGTAACGCTTTCGCACCGTCCGGCAGTGCCCAGGCCAGATCGGTACGCGTCCAGTCCAGCACCGGCATAAAGTTGTAGCAGACGGTATCAATCCCGCACGCGGCCAGATTGCGAATCGACTGCTGATAGTTGGCGATATAGTGCTGATAATCGCCGCGTTGCGTCTTAATGGTTTCATGAACGGGAATGCTTTCAACGACAGACCAGGTGAGCCCTTTTTCTGCCAGCAGCGCCTGACGTGCTTTGATTTCGGCGACAGGCCATACTTCGCCGTTCGGGATATGGTGAAGTGCTGTGACAATCCCGGTTGCACCTGCCTGGCGAGCATCGTCGAGTGACACAGGGTCGTTTGGGCCGTACCAGCGCCATGTATGTTCCATTATTACTCCTTGGTGAACGTGTGGCCCAGTGGTCAGGCCGCTGGACCAAGAGTAAGATAGCGCGTAAATTAAGGCCGTGATCCGGATCGCAGCATAGTAAATACGTATCATCCAAAGCCTAAAAGCGTGTCGACAACAGGAGAGGGTTATGGCGCTACCGGTCTTAAAAACTGAGCGGCTTTATCGGCAGATTGCCAATGCCATTATTGACGGCATTAATCGTGGCGATTTCGTGCCGGGCGGGGCGCTGCCGCCGGAGCGGGAACTGGCTAAACAGCTTGGCGTCAGCCGGTCGTCGGTGCGCGAAGCGCTGATTGCGCTTGAGATGACGGGCTACGTCAATATTTACACCGGCACCGGGGTTTTTGTCGCTCAGACCTTACCCCAGCCCTCACCCGGCAAAGAAACGGAGAGTTTCAGCCTGCAGGACCTGCTACAGGCGCGCGAAGCCTATGAAAGTATGCTGGCCGGGCTGGCGGCGCGAAACGGCAGTGAAGCCCAGCGTCAGCAACTGCTGTCCCTCAGCGCAGCGCTGCAGGCATTTAATGAAAACGACGCGGCTTTTATTGAGCAGGACAAGGGGTTTCATCTGCTGATTAGCGAGATGAGCGGCAACGATCTGCTGCGGGAGATGATGGAAAATTTGTGGAACAAACGCGACAGCGCGCATGTCCGCCGACTGGAAAGTCACTATGCAGACAATACCTTTGCGGAGGAAATGAATGCCGACCATCAGCGTATCGCTGAGGCGATTGTTGCCGGGGATGAGCAGGCTGCACAGGCGGCGATGAGGCATCATCTGCAACATGTGCAGCAGCGCTTACTTGGTTAACAGTCGCGAAGGTTTGGGCCGGCCGGTGCCCAACATGATAGCCAGACGGCTGCCGCCCGGCGTGGTTTCCATTAGGATCTTGGTGATGCTGGTCAGGGGGACCGATAGCAACATCCCGACCGGGCCCAGCAGCCAGCCCCAGAATATCAACGACAAAAACACCACCAGCGTTGATAAACCCAGGCCGCGCCCCATGATGCGCGGCTCCAGCATATTGCCAAATACCATATGAATGGCAGTGAACAGCGCCGCCACCATCGCCGCGTCAAAGACGCTGTTGAGCAGCAGCGCCTGCAGGAAAGGCGGAATACCGGCGATAATCGGCCCGATATTGGGAATAAAGTTAAGAATAAAGGCCACAACGCCCCACAGTAACGCAAACTTCACGTCCAGCAGGTAGAGCGTCAGCCAGACCGCTATCCCGGTGATCAGGCTGATCAACGTCTTCAGTGCCAGGTAGTGCGTCACACCTTTGAGTGCCTTGTGTAATCCGGCAATGCGAATTTTGGGGTTCACAAAGGAGTTACGCATTTTATAAGGCAAATGGTGCACCTCAAACAGCATGAAGACCACGGTGAGGACCAGTAAAACGGTATTGGTCATGGCACCGGAAAACCCACTCAGCGCCACGCTGGCCAGGTTCATGACGGTGTTAGGGTCAAAGCGTTGAACCAGGGAGTTAGTCGAGATATTAAGATGGATGCTGGCCGCCAGATGCTGAACCACCACCATTTTCTTTTCCAGGATGGTGCGCAGTTGAGGATAAAGGTCGGAAAACTCACTCATGGAGCTGGCCAGCACGGCTCCCAGCAGCAGAATGACGATAAAAATCACCGTAATCACCAACCCGATCGCCATCCCGCGTCGCAGCCCGCGCCGCATCAGTATCGTCACGAGCGGATTCAGTACGATGGCAAAAAAGGCCGCCAGAAGTAGCGGCACCAGAATGTCTGAGGCAGCTCGTATCCCCGCAAGAATAATCACCAGCATCGCCAGTTTAATTAAGATGTTTTGTCCAATTTTTTCCTGCTGCAACGCGTTCATTCTTTATCTCTACGCATAAATAACTGATGAAAGTGTAGCTGAAGGAAAAGTAACCGTCTGATTCATTAAGGGAAACGGTAAACCAGGCGCTGCGGCTGGTTGGCTACGGGCACGATAACCTGGCTTCACGCTTGCGCATAAAAGCGCGCTATCGGCGCTGAGTGAGGCACGCCACGTTATGACACTGTGCGTCTGCGCGCACGGCGACGCACCCACGACAACGCTGGCGTAGGTGCGGATGCGGCGTTAAAGCGACTGCGCGGATTCACCCTGTTTTACCTCTTCACGCACAGCGGTTTCGCCACCCGGAATAAGAAGGTTCAGGACAATGGCGACAAGGCCGCCGCTGGTGGCTGCCGAACCAAACAGGTTCTCAATCATGGGCGGCAGATGGGAAAGCGAGGCAGGAACGGATTCAATCCCCAGGCCGAAACTAAAAGCCAGCCCGACAATAAGCATCTCCCTGCGGGTCAGCGCGGTCTGGCTGAGGATGCGGATGCCTGCCGTGACCACACAGCCGAACATCACCATCGTTGCGCCACCCAGCACCGGCGTGGGGATCTGTCGCAGCGCCTCGCTAAAGGGGGGAAACAGCCCCAGCAGGATAAGCATCACACCGACATAGCGACCGACAAAACGACTTGCTACGCCGGTCATCTGGATCACGCCGTTATTTTGCGCAAATGTGGTATTGGGAAAGGCACTGAGCATCGCTGCAATCATACAGCTCAGTCCGTCAGCCAGAATGCCCCCTTTGAGACGGGCGCTGAAGGTCCGATCGGTAATCGACTTGCCGGAGATCAAACTGTTCGCGGTAAGGTCGCCCACCGCCTCGATAATACAGACCAGCGAGACCAGCACCACGGGGATGAAAATGGTGCTACTGAAGTGGAAGCCAAACGGAAACAGGGACGGTAAACGGAAGGTGCTGTCACCCAGACCCTGAATATGAAATTTGCCACTCAGCGCGGCGGCGATACAGCCCGTGACGATGCCCACTACGATGGAGGACAGTCGCAGCCAACGGTTGCTGGCGCAACTTAGCAGCACTATCACCCCCAGGGTTAACGCACCGAGTGCAAGGTTGCTGAGGCTGGCGAAATCCGGTGCCTTTTCACCGCCGCACCAGTTTATGACGCTGACCTTAATCAGGCTGATACCAATGAGGGCAATAACGCTGCCCGTCACCACGGGAGTAAAGACCCGCTTTAAGGTGTCGATAAAGCGGCTGACGATAACCGGAACCAGCGCCGCCACAAAGTTGACGCCAAACAGCATCGCCATAATGTCCTCTGGCTTGCCGCCTTGCGCTTTGACCCACAGGCCACCGGAGATGGCCACACCGAGAAAGGCGAAGCTGGTGCCCTGCATGCATATCATGCCCGCACCCACGCCCCAAACGCGGTTTGACTGCAGGAAGGTGCCGATGCCGGAGGCAAGCAACGACATGCTGATCAAATACGGCAGCCACGCGTCCAGACCCAGCGCCGTGCCGATCAGCAACGGGGGCGTAATGATGCCGACCAGGCCGGCCAGCACATGCTGTGATGCGCTAAAAAAAGCCTGAAGTGGCGGAATGCGTTGGTCCAGACCGTAAAGCAGGCCGCTGTTTTTTTCGTCAGACACGGTTATCTCATCTCAGTGCGGGGAAGTGGTTCGATGTTGCATAAAGCAGGCCAGCTTTTTGACTTATCGTGTATCAATGCTTTTAACATCAGTAAATCAACAGGATAGGGTGGTTCTGCCTGATGTGTTTCGCCCGAATGCACATGAAACAGATGATTCCTGACTGGCCTGTAAGAAATTATGGGTTCATGAAATCGCCATTAAGACGTTTTTTTGCACCATGGAAGTGCGTCACGAGGCGATCCATAAGGAGCGCGATGGCATGCTGCACGCTTATCTCCTCACACCGATAAGGAAGAAATAGGGCGCTAAAGGAAACTTTTATTTCGAATTTGTTGAATTTGAAATTTTAAAAGAGTGTTTTTTCGCTTCAGTCTGTCTGACCGCAACCGGCATCTTCGCTGAGAGATCGATAAAAAGCGTGACAGGTGGGCGTTTCGTTATCTGCCGCGTCGGCAGATGTGACGCTGCGGCGAGCCAAAGAACAGCCTTTGCTGGCGGCTCATCGGGGATAAAATGAAGAAATGCGATCTGCTCCACTAAAAAGTAATTTTCCAAAAACATTTATTTGAAAAATTTGTTTCATTGTAATAGCTTCATAGCATGCTTTTGGCTTCATCTGCCCAGCCAGCATGCCACTTCTTGTGCTTTGCCTGCTGGAACCGTACACACCAAAGAGGCAACATCATGACTATCGTAGGAAATTTTATTGGCGGTAAAACCACGTTCAGTGCCAGCAACGAAACCATTCCTGTGTTCGATCCGGCGACCGGCAAGGTTATCCGTGAACTGACCCAAAGCAGCGCAGATGAAGTGGCCCAGGCGATTGACGTGGCACATGCTGCCTTTCCTGCCTGGTCCAAAACCTCACCGCTGCGTCGCGCCCGGGTGATGTTCAACTTTAAAGCCTTAATGGAACAACATCGTGATGAACTGGCGGCATTGATCGTGTCTGAGCACGGTAAAGTCTGGTCCGATGCGTTAGGCGAACTGACGCGCGGCATCGAGGTGATTGAGTTCGCCTGCGGCATTCCCCACCTGCTTAAAGGTGAGAACTCACCCAATGTGGGAGGCGGGGTAGACAGCTACTCGCTCATGCAGCCTGTGGGTGTGGTCGCCGGAATTACACCTTTCAATTTCCCTGCCATGGTGCCGCTGTGGATGTTCCCTATTGCGCTGGCCTGCGGTAACACGTTCATTCTTAAGCCACCGGCACTGGACCCGTCAGCCGCGGTACGCATGGCGGAGCTGCTGAAGGAAGCGGGCTTGCCGGACGGCGTTTTCAACGTTGTCCACAGTTCGAATGACAACGCAGAACAGCTCTACAAAGATTCCCGTATCGCGGCCGTCAGCTTTGTCGGCTCGTCGGGTGTGGCTGAGCACATTTATAAAACGGCCAGTGCGCATGGTAAACGCGTACAGGCATTTGGCGCGGCAAAAAACCACGCCATCGTGATGCCAGATGCGGATCTGGATGCCACAGTCAATGCCATCATGGGCGGTGCATTTGGCTCTGCGGGTGAGCGCTGTATGGCCCTGCCGGTGGTGGTGGCAGTAGGTGATGATACGGCGGATAAGCTGATTTCGCGCCTGACGCCGCTGATTAAAGCATTACGCATCGGTCCCGGCATCAACAAGGGCAGCGACGAAAATGAAATGGGTCCTGTCGTCTCTGCCGCCCATCAGAAAAAAGTGCTGGGCTATATCGATAGTGGCGAGCAGGAAGGGGCAACGTTGGTCGTCGATGGGCGTAACCAAAAAGTCGCGGGTTTTGAGGACGGTTACTACGTCGGCGGCACATTATTCGATAATGTCACGCCAGAGATGGTGATTTGGCGCGAAGAGATTTTTGGCCCGGTGTTGAGCATCATGCGCGCGGCGGATTACGACAGTGCGCTGAAACTGGTTAACAGTCACGAATTTGGTAACGGTAGCGCCATTTTTACCAGTAATGGTCACACTGCGCGTGAGTTTGTGCAGGATGTCGAAGCTGGCATGGTCGGCGTCAACGTGCCGGTTCCGGTGCCGATGGCGTTCCACAGTTTTGGTGGCTGGAAGCGGTCGGTATTCGGGGCGCTCAACGTCCACGGGCCAGATGGCGTGCGTTTTTATACGCGCATGAAAACGGCTACCGTACGTTGGCCGAGCGGTCAGCAAACGGTTTCTGAATTTAGTATGCCAACGTTAGGTTAAGTGGATGGGCCAGTTAGCCTGATCGTGGGCGCTGGCTAACAGCATGTTTACTCTGAAGGACGGCGGATAAGGAGACGGCGGATGTCATTACTCTCGAAGGTAAAACAGCCTGATAACCAGGGGCGCATACAGCAGGTGACGCCGGAAAGTGCGGGCTGGCGCTATGTAGGTTTCGAGTCTTACCTGTTGAAAAAAGGGCAAACGCTCAACCTCACTAGCGGCGATACTGAACTTTGTCTGGTGCTGGTCGCAGGCCTGGCTTCCGTCACCACGCGCCATGCGACCTTTCCGGGGCTTGGCAAGCGGATGTCGCCGTTTGAACGTATACCGCCTTATTCCGTGTACGTCCCGCATGATGATGCCGTGACGGTAACGGCTGACAGCGATCTGGAACTGGCCGTGTGTCAGGCTCCGGGCCAGGGCGACAAACTGCCCGCCCGCTTGATTGCGCCAGAAGATGTCGGCGTTGAACGGCGTGGCAAAGGACACAACCAGCGCCTGGTGCATAACATTCTGCCGGACAGTGAACCGGCAAACAGCTTGCTGGTGGTAGAGGTGTTTACCGACGAGGGCAACACCAGTTCCTATCCGAGCCACAAACACGATCAGGAAAACAGCGAGAACGAAACCTATCTCGAAGAAACCTATTACCACCGCTTTGAACCCGAACAGGGCTTTGCTATGCAGCGCGTTTACACGGACGATCGTTCGCTGGATGCGTGCATGGCCGTTTACAACCGGGATGTGGTCACGGTGCCGCGCGGTTACCATCCCGTGGCGACGATAGCGGGTTACAACAACTACTATCTTAATGTGATGGCAGGGCCGGTTCGCTTGTGGAAATTCAGCTGGGAAAGCGATCACGCCTGGATTAACAGCGATCACTATCCGGCGGGTTAATCACTGCGGATAGCAACGGGCAGCCTGCGGGCTGCCTTTTTTGTGACGCAAAAGGCTGTACGCGCGGTGGCAGGATGCGCCCGGCTTTATTCAGGTGGGGTCAGTCGTACAGGTATAACAGGCAAGCCACGCCGTCGCAGACGGCGGCCTGTCAGGAGATTTGACCGGTCTGGGCGTTAGCCAATGCCAGTGACACTGCCAGCGTCTGCGCCAGGCACAGTGAGGCAACCTGAGAGCGGAAGCCGTCGACCTGGGCTTCGCGTACTACAAAGCAGACGTCGCTAAACGCTGCAAGCGGGCTAACCTGGCTGTCGGTAATCGCAATTAAGCTGGCCCCCCGTTTCGCCCCCAGTTCCACCACTTCTACGGCTTCCCTGGCATAAGGCGAACAACTGATGGCTATCACCACGTCTTTTGGGGTCACAAGATTAAGCTGTTCAGTAAACATGCCGCCCAGTCCGTCAATCAGAAAAGCACGGCGTTCCAGATGGCGCAGGGCATAAACCAAATAGGAGGCGACGCTAAACGAACGGCGCAGGCCGATAACGTAAACGTTCTCTGCCTGATTCAGGAGTTCTACGGTTTTGTTTAACTGCTCAGGACTCACCTGCATCGCCAACTGCTGAAGTGCCTGACTGTTAACCATGGTGAACACATTCAGGATTTCGGCTGGGCTTTCGGGTGAGTTGGCGGCATCATCGGCCGCCGTCTGACGGAATAGCCGTGCACGCTCAGTATAGTTAACGGTTTCTTCCATCAGGTGCTGACGAAAAACTTGTTTCATTTCGTTGAAACCGCTAAAGCCAAACGCATTGGCAAAGCGAATCAGGGTAGAGGGCGGTACATCCGCCTGCTGTGCAATGGAGGCCACGGTATCAAAAGCAATACTGTTACTGTTATCAAGAATATAGCGAGCCACCTGCTTCAGCCGTTTGCTCAGCGTTTCATAACGGCGGCGAATTTCGTCCTGCAGCTGTGAAAGTTGGGAAGGATTATTGCTCATGAAGTCTGCTCATTTGCGTAACGCGTGGCTGGATAATGGACGATATGATATCAGATGGTTGGAAAATTTCATTTGTTTGTTTTATAGGCGGAATTTATTTCATTAGTTTATGAAATGACTCACAGATTCGTCGTCACTGGCGAAAGCGGCGGTTTCAGCTCTACCGACGTGAAAAGGCTGCGCCCGGAGACAACATTGGGCGCAGCCTGATAACCGTATAACGCGTTGCTCAGGCACCGATACCGGCTTACAGCCCGGTGTTCTCGCGAATATACTTTCTGGCTTTAACCGCGTACTCAAACGGATTGGCCAGCGCGGGGTCCTGCTCGGCCTCAACGACCATCCAGCCTTTATAGCCGTAGTCATCAAGAATTTTGAAAACCGGTTTGAAATCAATAACACCATCGCCCGGTACGGTAAACGTGCCCTTTTTTACCCCATCCAGAAATGACAGATGCTTGTCCCGTACTTCAGCAACAATCTCATCCCGCACATCTTTCAGATGAACGTGAAAAATGCGCGGCAGGTAGGTTTTCAGCACCGTCAGCATGACGTCCTGTGAACCTTCGGAGTAGTAGATGTGGCCGGTGTCATAGAGCAAGCCCACCTCGTCATGGGTTAACGCCATAAAACGATCGATTTCGGCGGGCGTCTGAATAGCCGTACCCATATGATGATGCAGGCAGACACGCATACCTTTGGCGGCCGCGAGCGCGGCCAGCTCGTTATAACCTTCCGCCGTGCGCTGCCACTCATCGTCATTAAAGACAGGCTTATGGTCCAGCACCGCAAGCGTTGTGCCCTGAATACTTTTACTCTGTTCGGAACAGCCGATGACGCGGGCACCCATGTCATAGAGAAAATTCATGTGGGCCGTGAATCCCTCAAGAGTTTCAGCTTTATCACCCTGAGCAAAGAAAGTGCTGAACCAGGCGTTGCAGATCTGAATGCCACGAATGTCGAGCATCGGTTTCAAAATGGCAGGATCGCGCGGGTATTTGCTACCAACTTCACTGCCGGTAAAGCCTGCCAGCGCCATTTCACTCACGGTTTGCTGGAAGGTGTTTTCACTGCCCAGCTCCGGCATATCGTCATTTGTCCAGCCAATGGGCGCTATCGCCAGCTTAACGTTATCGTTGTTCATCGGTTACCTGCTTATGGCGATAGGGATTAGTTGTAAAATGCCGGACGGGCGGGCATTTCAATAGGTTCAATGGCACCGCTTTTTTGTGCTTTGATACAGGCATCCGCAGCCACCGAGGCAGCAAAGCCATCCCAGGCAGAAGGACCGGTTAACTGGCCCGCTTTCACGTCGTTGATAAACGCCTGCAGCTCAACGTCGTAAGCCTCAATAAAGCGGTCTTTCCAGTCGACTAAAATCGTGTTGGACAGTTTGGCCTGCTTACGCAGCTGCACCGATGAAGGCTCTGGCAGTCTGGCGATACCTTCCTCACCGACAACCTCACACTGGATATCGTAGCCATAGGCACAGTTAACAAAGATTTCCACGTCAATGCGCACGCCTTTCTGCGTTTCAAACAGGACGATTTGTGGATCTTTCAGATGCGAATGGGCTTTGGCGGTGACGCGTGGAAAAACCACCTGCACGCTTTTGTAATCGTCACTCGTCAGCCAGCGCAGGACGTCGAGTTCATGAATTAAGGTATTGGTGATGGCCATTTCGGTGTTGTAATTTTCCGGCACCGTCGGGTTACGGTGCGCGCAATGCAGCATCAGCGGCTCGCCGATTTCACCGTCAGTAATCACTTTCTTCAACGCACGGTAACCGGCATCGTAAGGTCGCATAAACCCGACCTGAACCAGCCGCGCGCCATGTTGGATTTCTGCGTCTACCACCCGACGACAGCCTTCTGCGCTCATCGCCAGCGGCTTCTCACAAAAGACCGGCTTACCGGCCGCAATGGCCGCAAGGGTAAATTCTTCATGGGTCGGGTCCCATGAGGTCACCAGCACCGCATCGACATTGGGTGAGTGAATCACGTCAAAGCCATCCTGGTGCACTTCTGCATCAATATTCAGTCGTTGCAGCGCAGCCTTAGCCCCTTCAACGTTGATATCGGATACCGCCACTACCTTTGCCCCTTGTAAGACATTGTTGCAGCGGCGAATGTGTTCCTGACCAATCGCACCTGTTCCAATCACACCAAGTTTCAACGTCATAATTACACCTGTAGGGTTAAATCGGAGATAAGACACATGAGCCGTTAAACGGCCCGGAAATCACGCTTTTTTGGCCTGCGCCAGATGCGTATGCCACATGCCGTGCTCGTTCTTGCCCGGCGGTTTATGCCCATCCGCTGCAACGGGTGAGGCGGAACGGAGAACGCGATCTGGAAAACTGAAATGTCAGTGGATTATAAACAAATGCATTTTTCATAAAACACCATTACAGAAGAAATATTTCATTTTGCGAGTGGGATCAAATTTACATTCCTGAATCATCTGTGGCGAATCAGATAACAGGGGTAACTGGAATGTTTAGTAATAGTTACATATTTTTATGGCGTTTCATTTCATCCCCGCTGTCGCGTCACGAAAGCGAGCGCAAAGCCGCTCGCCTTGTGGCACGGGCATCGCGAGATAAGTTGCCCGGCTGCACGATCGGTCGTCAGGGAATAATAGATTTTTAACTGGTTCACATAATCGCATTGTAAGTTTCATTTTGAATTGAATTTGGAATATTTGTTCCTCATACTGCATTTATTGTTAACCAGACACCTTCAGACCTCGATCCCCAACCTGTCCGCAGTGTCTGCTCATCACAGAAGGAAACCAGAAGTATGAGTACACAACAGAAGCGTCTTGATGTGATTTGTATTGGACGCATCGCCGTCGACTTCTATGGTCAGCAAATTGGCGCGCGGCTGGAGGACACCACGTCCTTCGCCAAATATCTTGGTGGTTCGTCGGGTAATGTCGCTTACGGCACGGCCATTCAGGGGTTGCGATCGGCCATGCTGGCGCGCGTTGGCGATGAGCATAATGGCCGGTTTTTACGTGAGAGCCTGCAACGTGTGGGCTGCAATACGGATGCGTTGATAACCGATAAAAAGCGCCTGACCGCACTGGTCATTCTCGGCATTAAAGATGAAGAGACCTTTCCCCTGATCTTTTATCGCGATAACTGCGCCGATATGGGGCTGGTGCCAGAGGACATTGATGAGGCCTTTATTGCTTCTTCACGCTCAGTGGCGGTCACCGGCACTCACTTATCGCATCCTCAAACGCGTGCCGCCGTGCTGAAAGCGTTGGATTTTGCCCGCAAAAACGGTCTGCGCACGGCGCTGGATATCGACTATCGCCCGGTGCTGTGGGGATTAACCTCGCTGGGTGATGGTGAAACACGTTTCATTGCCTCGTCCGAGGTGACGGCGCAACTGCAGGAGGTCGTCCATTACTTCGATCTTATCGTCGGCACCGAAGAAGAGTTTCATATTGCGGGCGGCAGCACTGACACGCTGACGGCACTCAGACAGGTGCGCGAGGTCAGTCGTGCCACGCTGGTCTGCAAACGGGGCGCAATGGGATGCGTTGTCTTTGAAAACGAGATTCCGGAAAGCTGGGATCAGGTTAAGCTGCACAGCGGCGTACGCGTCGAGGTGTTAAATGTGTTGGGGGCCGGAGACGCGTTTATGTCGGGTCTGCTGCGTGGCTGGCTAAACGATGAGGGCTGGGAGCAGGCCTGTCGATATGCCAACGCCTGTGGTGCGTTGGTGGTTTCACGCCACGGTTGCGCCCCGGCGATGCCAACCCGAGAGGAACTGGACGATTTCCTGAGCCGTGAAAAGGCAGTAAAACGCCCGGATCTGGATAGCCAACTGACCCACCTGCACCGGGTAACGTCCCGGCAGCAAGCCTGGCCTGAGCTCAATATTTTCGCCTTTGACCATCGCAAGCAACTGGTCGATATGGCCCTGGCCGCGGGCGCTGACGTTAGCCGCATTTCGCAGCTCAAGCTTCTGCTGTTGCAGGCCGCAGAGCAGGCGGTAAAGCAGGCGGGCATAGAGACGAAAAGCGGGATTCTGGCCGATACGACCTTTGGTCAAAGGGCGCTTAACGCCATTACCGGCAAGAACAGATGGATCGGGCGGCCGGTAGAGTTACCGGGATCGCGCCCCCTGCGTCTTGAACACGGCAATATCGGCACCCAGCTTATTAGCTGGCCGTTAGAGCACGTGGTGAAATGTCTGGTGTTCTATCATCCTCACGACAGTGCAGAACTGCGGGAAGAGCAGGATGCCCTGTTACTGGATGTCTGGAGAAGCTGCAACAAAAGCGGGCACGAACTGCTGCTTGAGGTGATTCTGCCAGACAGCCAGCCGGATCATAACGAAGCCTTTTATCTGATGCTGATGAGCCACTTTTATGGACTGGGGATTAAGCCGGACTGGTGGAAATTACCCCCTCTGTCGACGGCAAGCTGGCAGGCCATTGGCACCCTGATTGAGGAGCAGGACCCTCACTGTCGCGGCATCCTGTTACTTGGGCTGGATGCGCCAGAAGAGAAGCTGAAAGCCGGTTTTGCCGAGGCTGCGCAAGCGCCATGGGTAAAAGGTTTCGCGGTGGGACGTACTATCTTTGCCCAGCCTTCACGCCAGTGGTTGCAGGATGAGATCGGTGACGACGCGCTGGTGACGGCGGTAAAAGAGAATTATCTGCGTTTGATTGAATACTGGCGCATGGCGCGCGAGCAGGTGCGATAGCCAAAGCAGGCAGGATGATGAGCGCACCGTGCGGAGTGATATCTTCCGCACGGTGCGTGGCTTAGCGTTCAGGAACAGGCAATAACGCGCAGGGCGGGCAAGCGCCCGTCCGCGATTATTTCAGTGCAATGCTCTTCACTACCGTTTCAGCATCACTTTGTGCCTGCTGCTGATTCTGGCCCGGCAGCGTAATCTGCATGGTCATCAGCTTACCGTCCACCTTGGCCAACACGACCGAAGACCATGAAGTCTGGTTGTTAGCTGAAATCACCGTATCCAGCTGCTGTGCGGGTTCGCCGCCCAGCGTCACCGCTTTGTTCGAGACAACCTGTAGCTGCGGATCGCGGTTACGCTGCTGCTGTTCCATACGTTGAGATAAAACATCCAGACCTTCGTTGGTGGGATCACCCGCAATCACGATAATTGCCCGCGCGCCGCTCTCATCAGCATAAACGTGCATGTTGGTACTTTGTGAACCCAGCTTGCCGCTCTTGTCGGACATGCCCGGTGGTAAGGAGAAGCTTAACTTGCCATCCATCAGCGTCACGGTTTGTGCCGACTGACTGGCAGATGCGCCGTTGTCGTTTGCCGCTTCATCTTTCTTTTGGTCACAGGCCGCGAGGCCGAGGACCAGCAAACCAATTCCCGCATATTTCACTAAATTACGCATCAGAATCCCTTTTTAAATTTCCGCTCAGGCGTTTATACAACAGGAATCAGGTTGCAAACGCAACCTGAGTATTGTCAGAAGATTTTAGCGGATTGTCAGGAAAGGCTGAATGGCCGGTTAGCCGAAATGTATCTGTGGCTGAGCCTGGCGTTCGGCCAGACGTTTCAGCGCCGCATTCAGCAACACACCGTAGGCGGGCAGGAAGAACACCATGCAGATCAGCACCTTGAAGCTGTAATCCACCAGGGCGATTTCCACCCAGTGCTGCGCCATAAACGGGTCGGAGCTTTTGTAAAAGGCGATAAAAAAGAACGCCAGCGTATCGCTGATATTTCCTAAAAACATGGCGCAGCCCGGCGCTACCCACCACTGCGGCAAACGGCGCAGGCGATTAAATACGTGCACATCCAAAATCTGGCCCAGTGCATAAGCCATAAAGCTGGCACAGGCGATACGGGCGACAAACAGATTCACCTGTTGCAGTGCCTGCCAGCCTTGCCACTCGCCCTGATAAAACAGGCTGGAAATGGTATAGGAGATAAACAGGGCAGGAACCATCACCGCCAGAATAATCCGTCGTGCAAGCGGCGCACCAAAAATGCGAACGGTCAGATCGGTTGCCAGGAAAATAAACGGGAAGCTAAACGCGCCCCAGGTGGTATGGAAGCCGAACAGGGAAACGGGCAACTGCACCAGATAATTACTGGAGGTAATCACCAACAGGTGAAACAGGGACAGCCAAAGAAGCGCGTAGGTGCGCTGAAGCGGTGTAAATGCGAGCATAATAAGCCTTTTTAATGGTGGGGTGAGGGAACCCATTGCCGTGCGTAGAGGATTCAGCGCCCGGCGGTTTCATGAACAAAAAACGGCCGCATCTTACCCTGTTGTGCTATTAATGCAATGGCTAATTTTAACGCAATCGTTACCGCCTTGCGTCAGAGGGCCGACGCGCTAGAATAGGCGCCCGCCAACCTGAATTGAGATCGTCATGAGTGATGTATTTTCTTCCGCCGACCATCAGCTGGATGCTAAAGGCCTGCGCTGTCCCGAACCGGTCATGATGGTGCGCAAAACCGTACGCGGCATGCAGGAGGGGGAAACGCTGCTGATCGTCGCTGACGATCCGGCAACCACGCGGGATATTCCCGGTTTTTGCCGTTTTATGGAACATCGCCTGCTGGCCGCGCAAACGGAAACGCTGCCCTATCAGTTTTTGATCAAGAAAGGGATGGGCGAATAACGGCGGCGTTTGCCGCCGTCAGAGGGTTAATCCCGCGAGCGCAACAGCCGCAACGCGTTCGCCGTGACCAGCGCGGTGGCACCTGAATCAGCCAGTACCGCCAGCCATAATCCGGTCAGACCGAGCAGCGTCGTGACCAGAAACAGTGCCTTAAGCCCCAGTGCAATACCAATATTCTGGCGAATAATGCCCCGGGTACGACGTGCCAACCTGATCATCGGAGCCAGATGGCTAAGCTGATTGCGCGTTAAAGCCGCATCGGCCGCTTCCAGCGCGACATCGGTGCCGTTGCCCATCGCAATGCCCAGCGTTGCCGCCTTCATGGCAGGTGCATCATTGATGCCGTCACCCACCATCGCGACGACCTGCTGCTGACTGAGCTGGCGAACCTTCTCAACTTTGTCGGCAGGTAATAAGCCCGCGTGCCATGCGATATCCAGTTGCTGCGCCACCACGGCTGCCGCACGTGGGTTATCCCCTGTCAGCATAATACTGTTGATGCCAAGCGCTTTTAACGCCTGCAAAGCGGCAGGGGTTTCACTGCGCAGGCGATCGCGCAATGCCAGCGCACCCAGCGCTTTGCCCTCACGCAGCAGGATAACGAGCGTGTCGCCTTGCGCTTCCTGCTCACTAATCAGGCGTTGTTGCTGCGGGTCCAGAAGGCTGACGCGCGCCGGTGCCAGCAGTTCAACGCGCTGGCCTTCAATCTCTGCCCTGATACCGCTTCCGGCCATCGCCTGTTGGTGAGTGGCTGACGGGATAGTCAAGCCTCGGGCCTGTGCGGTGGCCACGATGGCCGTCGCCAGCGGATGCGTTGAACCCTGCTCCACGGCTGCGCCCAGCAGCAGAATCTGTTCTTCAGTGAGATCGCCGAACGGTAAAATTTGGGTTAGCTGCGGTTTACCTTCTGTCAGCGTACCGGTTTTGTCGAACGTAATCGTCTGCACCGTACTCAGGCGCTCCAGTGCCGCGCCACCTTTGATGAGTGCGCCACGACGTGCCGCCGCCGCCAGGCCGGAGGTAATGGCGGCGGGCGTTGAGATCACCAACGCACAGGGACAACCAATCAGGAGTAACGTCAGGCCTTTATAAATCCATGGTAGCCAGGGGCCCGCGCCGAACAGGGGCGGTAACACCATGACCAGCAGGGCCAACAGCATAATCGCTGGCGTGTAAAGTCGACTGAAATGGTCAATAAAACGTTCCACCGGCGCGCGATGGGTTTCCGCTTCCTCAATCAGTTGCAAGATGCGGTCAATGGCACTCTCGCCGGGTTTTGACACCACGTCCAGTTCCACCAGGCGATCCACGCTGGTGGCGCCTGCCAGCACCTTTTCGCCCCGCGAGCGCAGAACCGGCAACGACTCCCCGGTTAAGGCACTTTCATCGAAACTGGCGCTTTCAGCGACTAAACATCCATCTACCGGCAGACGACCACCGGCGGCAATCTCAATGCGGTCGCCGGGCTGCAGCGCCGCCAGTGGAACCTCAGTGCGAATGCCATTTTGCAGGCGCACGGCTGATTCGGGGCGCAGCGCCATCAGCTGGCTCACACCACTGCGTGCGCGGGTTGCCGCATAGGCTTCCAGTCGTTCACCCAGTTGAAACAGCAGCAGGACCATGGCCGCTTCCGCATGAGCGCCAATCAACAGCGCCCCTGCCGATGCCAGGGTCATCAGGGTTTCAATAGTAAAGGCGGAACCCGTTCGCAGGCGTTGCCATGCCTTACGCGCTACCGGAATCAGACCAACCAGCGTGGTCAGAATAAATAATCGATCGCCCCACACAGCACTGACCTGGCTGAGCGCCGTACTGGCTAGCATCAACCCGGCAAGCAGTATCAGGGGGAAACAGGTTTGCCATGGGGATGGTACCGGGGCGGAAACCGATGTTGAGGAGAGCTGGAAGCCGGCTTTTCTGACGGCGTCTTCTATTGCAGACTGAACCGGCGCACGGGCGTCAACGACCAGTTTTTCGCTGGTGAACAGCACGCGGGCCTGAGTAACATCGGGCAGTTGGCGAACGGCGGTTTCGATGGAGCGGGCGCAACTGGGGCAGTCCATACCGCTGACCAGCCAGCTGAACTGAAAGGCATCAGAGGACCGTCGTCGGTCACCTTCGTCATCGGCTTCGCTGCCGGATGAGCCAGCACACGGGCAGTCACTACCACCACCGTTGCCGTCAGCGGTTTCGGGCGTCGCAGCAATAATAGAGAGAGTGCCGGAACGGACAGGGCGAATCGCACAAAGCGGTTTCGCGGCACGGTGCGTGCCGCAGGGCTTACCGCAGCCACAAGCATGATGTTGATGCATATAACCTCCGGAAGTCGTGGGCAACATGCCCACGGCTTATCTTACACCCGACGGTTTCATCCATCTCCAGATTTATTGTGACGGTTTCTTAGGCGATCCACAGGGAACGGACAATCATAAAGTGACCGGCAAAATAGCAGGCGGCGACGATGGCGCTGTCCGCGCTAAAGCGGCGGCGGTAATGGCTGATAAACCACACAATATTGGCCAGCAGAAGCAGAGCAGAACCGACAAGAATCGAGAAGCTGTAATCGCTCGGGCGGAAAAAATACTGCTCTGTTGCCATCCAGTTCATGACCAGCGTCATACCGATAAGCGTACAGACCGGCCAGCGTAGCGTTTCCAGCTTACTCCACAGCACACCAATCACGACAACCCCGATAATCAAAAAGGTCAGCGGAATAGGCCAGTAGAAACTCATGGTCATGTTGGCGGCAAAGCACAGCGTATAGAGCAGATGCGACAGGAAAAACGCCCCCAGCGCATAGAGCGTTTGCTGCCGTGGCAGCAGCGTCAGCGTGTCGCCGATGAGGGTGGCGACCAGTCCGGCCACAATCAGATAGTCAGAGGTGCTACGCGTCGGCGCTTGCCAGGCCAGCCCGACTAACAGCAGTAAGGTGACCGGTTTGAATAACCAGCGTTGCCATTGCGGCCCCCGGTAAGAGGCATCCACATACAGCCAGCCGGAGAAAAGTACAGCGAGAAAGGACCAGAGCATTGCTTCTCCCTTTTTACCAAAAATGGTGACAGTTCCTGAAAAACTCCTATCAGTCTAGGTTACGCCAGCACGATGTGACAATCGGTGAAGTCTGGTTGTATGCTTTAGCACGTAACCTGCACCCTCTGTAACCTGATAAAGCTGGGATAGTATGAAACCACCGCTCCTTTTTATTATTGTACTGGCTGTTATTGCGGTTTTAGCGACCCGCCAGTTCATCAGGCAGCGGCGTGAGGCCGCCGTTAACGATGCTTCGCCGGTACGTACGCTGGCGGTCGAAGTGAAAACCAAACGTGAGTTTTCGGTTTCCAGCCGCCGGTCGCGTGAGCGTGAAGTCATCGCCGGAGACGAAATGCGCTACGAAGCCTGGTTTCATCCGCTGAACGGCGAAAGCGATATCAAAATGCGGGTGAGCGAGGGCGACTACCATTTGATGGACAAGGGCACGGAAGGGGAGCTTACCCTGCAGGGCACGCGTTTTATTCGTTTTACGCCCACCCAGCGTTAACGGCGGGGCCGGTGCCCGCCGTGACGATGTTACTGATGTTACTTGCGTGGGAAATTTTTTTTCTGCCACGCAACCAGTTCGAAAACGCCAAACAAAAAGACCTTTATCTGGGTGACACGATCGATCGGCGGTGCATCTTTGCCTTGTGTGGTGCGCAGCAGAACCAACTGCAAACCATGCATCAGAATCATAAATATCAGGGCCACATTGATAAACCAGGTCAATGGCTTCGGATAAGGATGAATCAGGTTAAACAGTAAAAAACCCCACACGCACAGCATCAGCAGGCGTCCTAAATTAAGTAACATCGTGTGTCTCCTGTTGGCGCTGATATAAGCGATAGGCCACCTGGCCGGCAATTTTTTCGCGGTAAAGATTCCAGTGCGCCGGAACCGGCGGTGCGCCGCGCTCGACTTCACTTTCAACGTAGATGAGTGCATCAGCAGTCAGCCAGCCGTTATTCTCCAGCAGTTGCAGCGTTTGTTCCAGCAGGCCCTGGCGAAAGGGGGGATCGATAAACACGATATGAAAGGGTTTACCGTCCTGAGCCAGCCAGGTGAGGGTGTTTGTCTGCACAACCTTGCCGTTAGCAGCCTGTAGCGTCTGTAAATTTTTTGACAGCTGCTGCGCCACCGGGCGTTCCAGCTCCAGTAAGGTTGCCGATGCGGCGAAACGCGACAAGGCTTCCAGCCCCAGCGCGCCGCTACCGGCAAAGCAGTCCAGGCAGTCGGCCTGTTGAATAGAGGGTGCCAGCCAGTTAAACAGGGTTTCACGCACCCTGTCGGTAGTCGGCCGGAGCCCGGCGCTGTCCGGCACCGGCAATTTGCGGCCGCGCCACTGTCCGCCAATGATGCGGATTTGGCCTGCACCACCAGTCTTACGGGGAGGTTTTATCATTTTGCTCACAAATCTTCATAATTTGTTGCGTAGTTTAACGGGCGAAACGATGAGAAGAAACGTTAAAAAAGGGTGCTGTGGTGAGCTGGCTGGAAAGTGTTAGACTACAGCGTTGCTGCTGTTATGCATAATTCTGCGGTTTGACGCTCATCTGGCGTTTATCACCCATTACTGTTTTTAACCCTGGGTACATTGTGCTACCGGGATGAAGCCATCGAGGAGTGTGGTTACACAATGGCAAAAGAGAAAAAACGAGGCTTTTTTTCCTGGCTGGGATTTGGCAAAGAAGAAGAGAAACAACCCTCAACGGAAGAGCAGACATCACAGACTGCACAATCGGAAGTCCAGCAGCCAGAACAGGAAGCCCCGGCAATAAGTCAGGCGAAAAGCCATGCGGAAGAGACCGTTGCAACCCCTGAACACGTCGTTGAACCGCAACGCCCCCTCGCTCCCGGCGCCACAGTAGAGCCGACGCCCCCTGCGTCAGACGCTGAACGTGCGTTGACTCAGCAGGAGGGCGGGATAGCACCGGCGAAAACCACTGAGCCTGCGCCCGTTCCCGCAGAAGATGATGCACCGCTGAGCGACGATGAACTGGCCGCGCTGGCGCTGGCCGATGCGGATATCGTGGAGGTTACGCCTCACGAGCCTGAAACTGTGGCGTCAGAACCTGCCCCTGTTGCAGACGACGCACCGCTGAGCGACGACGAACTGACCGCGCTGGCGCTGGCCGATGCGGATATCGTGGAGGTTACGCCTCACGAGCCTGAAACTGTAATGTCAGAACCTGTCCCTGTGGCAGACGACGCACCGCTGAGCGACGACGAACTGACCGCGCTGGCGCTGGCCGATGCGGATATCGTTGAGGTTACGCCTCACGAGCCTGAAACTGTAATGTCAGAACCTGCCCCTGTTGCAGACGACGCACCGCTGAGCGATGACGAACTAACCGCGCTGGCTTTAGCGGGCGCGGATGCCGTTGAGGAAGCGCCTCACCATGCGGGTCAGGCAGAACCTACCGATACCGTCAGCGATCTTCCCCTGGCCGCCGCGCCGCTAGTGACGCAGGAGCAGGATCGTCCGACGAAAGAAGGCTTCTTTGCTCGCCTGAAACGCAGCCTGGTGAAAACCCGCCAGAACCTGGGCTCGGGTTTTATCGGCCTGTTTCGTGGCAAGAAGATCGATGATGAGCTTTTCGAAGAGCTGGAAGAGCAACTGCTGATTGCGGATGTGGGGGTTGAAACGACGCGCCGCATTATTACCAGCCTGACGCAGCAGGCCGATCGTAAACAGCTTCGCGATGCAGAGGCGCTTTATGGCCTGCTGAAAAGCGAGATGGCCGGGATTCTGGCGAAAGTCGAAGCACCGCTCAATCTTGAAGGTAAAACCCCGTTCGTCATTTTGATGGTCGGCGTGAACGGTGTGGGTAAAACCACCACCATCGGTAAGCTGGCTCGTCAGTATCAGGCTGAAGGGAAGTCGGTCATGCTGGCGGCGGGCGATACCTTCCGTGCGGCGGCCGTTGAACAGCTTCAGGTATGGGGCCAGCGCAACAACATTCCTGTGGTGGCGCAGCACACCGGCGCGGATTCTGCCTCGGTGATTTTCGACGCCATTCAGGCTGCCAAATCCCGTGGCGTTGACGTCTTAATCGCCGACACCGCGGGGCGTTTGCAAAACAAATCGCACCTGATGGAAGAGCTGAAGAAAATCACACGCGTGATGAAAAAGCTGGATGAGCAGGCGCCGCATGAAGTCATGCTGACAATTGATGCCAGCACCGGGCAGAATGCCATCAGCCAGGCCAAACTGTTCAATGAAGCCGTCGGTCTGACCGGCATTACCCTGACGAAACTGGATGGCACGGCCAAAGGTGGCGTGATTTTCTCGGTGGCGGATCAGTTTGGCATACCTATCCGTTATATCGGTGTTGGAGAAGGCATCGAAGATTTACGGCCCTTCAAGGCCGAGGATTTTATTGAGGCACTGTTTGCCCGAGAGGACTAATTAGGATGATTCGCTTTGAAGAGGTCAGTAAGGCATATCTCGGCGGACGTCAGGCGCTGCAGGGAGTAGATTTTCATCTGCGTCCTGGTGAAATGGCGTTTCTGACCGGCCATTCTGGCGCAGGGAAAAGTACCTTGCTGAAGCTGATTTGTGGCATTGAACGTCCCAGCGCCGGACAAATCTGGTTTAGCGGGCATGATATTTCACGTCTGCGTAACAGCGAGGTGCCGTTTCTGCGCCGTCAGATTGGGATGATCTTTCAGGATCACCACCTGCTGATGGATCGTTCCGTGTACGACAACGTGGCGATTCCGTTGATCATATCCGGGGCCAGCGGTGAGGATATCCGGCGTCGTGTTTCCGCGGCCTTAGACAAAGTGGGCCTGCTCGACAAAGCGAAAAGTTATCCTATTCAACTTTCTGGTGGTGAACAGCAGCGCGTCGGCATTGCGCGTGCCGTCGTGAATAAACCTGCGGTACTGCTGGCGGATGAACCGACGGGTAACCTTGATGAGGCCCTGTCTGAAGACATTCTGCGGCTGTTTGAAGAGTTTAACCGCGTTGGGGTGACGGTCTTGATGGCGACACATGATGTGGCGCTTATCGGTCGCCGAAATTATCGGGTGATGACGCTGAACAAAGGACGCCTGCACGGAGGCCACGATGGTCAATAAACGCAATAAACGCGCGACAGCGCCGAAGGCGAAGCAACCGTCGAAAAGCAAAGCGTTACGCGGCGGCATGCAGGAGCAGTGGCGCTATGCGCTGCGCGGTACGTTGTCTGACATGTGGCGTCAGCCACTGGCGACGTTGCTGACGGTGATGGTTATCGCCATTTCTCTGACGCTGCCCAGCGTGTGTTATATGGTGTGGAAAAACGTCAGCCAGGCCGCCACGCAATGGTATCCGGCTCCGCAGCTTACGGTTTATCTCTCTAAAACCCTGGACGACACCGCGGCGGAAAACGTGACGGCCCAGCTAAAGCAGGTCGATGGCGTAGAGCACGTCAACTATCTGACGCGTGAAGAGGCCCTGAACGAATTCCGTAACTGGTCAGGCTTTGGTGGCGCGATGGATATGCTGGAGCAGAATCCTCTGCCGGCCGTTGTCATTATTACGCCTAAGCTCAACTTCCAGAATTCCGATACCCTGCAAACCCTGCGCGACAGGGTGGCAAAAGTGCAGGGCGTAGACGAAGTGCGCATGGATGACAGTTGGTTCGCCCGTCTTGCGGCCCTGACCGGGCTGGTGGGACAAATTGCCTCCATGATCGGTATCTTAATGATCGTGGCGGTGTTCCTGGTGATTGGCAACAGCGTCAGGCTGAGCATTTTTGCCCGGCGCGATACCATCAACGTACAGAAGCTGATCGGGGCCACCGATGGGTTTATCCTGCGTCCGTTCCTGTATGGCGGGGCGTTATTAGGTTTCACCGGGGCGGTATTATCGCTGATTCTGTCTGAAGTGTTGGTCCTGCGTCTGCAGTCCGTCGTCGCGCATGTTGCGTCGGTGTTTGGCACGACATTCTCTCTGGAAGGTTTTTCCTGGGATGAGGCGCTACTGCTGCTGCTGATTGCGGCCATCATCGGATGGATTGCGGCCTGGCTGGCGACGGTACAACATTTACGCCGATTTACGCCCCAGTAAACTGCTGCAACATTTTTTTGTTATAATCATCCTCTGCTGCCGACAATGGGTGCAGAGGATGTTGCCCCGCTGTCATCTGTGTGTAAAATATACACTGCTATAATTGAACTTGTGGATAACTTTGTTTTCCAAGTAGCACAGATTGCTTTTGGTTTTCCTGCGTCGTTGACATAATGTGACGTGCGCTTAAGGAAAGATGCGGCAATTCCACTGATTTTGTGAGGGTTTGAATGACCAAAGAAATGCAAACTTTAGCTATTGCTCCTCTGGGCAACCTGGAATCTTATGTTCGGGCTGCCAATACCTGGCCGATGTTGTCGGCAGAAGAGGAAAAGGCGTTGGCTGAACGGCTGCATTACCAGGGCGATCTGGATGCGGCAAAGACGCTGATCCTGTCTCACCTACGCTTTGTTGTTCATATCGCTCGTAACTACTCAGGCTACGGCCTGCCTCAGGCTGACCTGATTCAGGAAGGTAACATCGGCTTGATGAAAGCCGTTCGTCGCTTTAATCCTGAAGTTGGCGTCCGTCTGGTGTCCTTTGCCGTTCACTGGATCAAAGCGGAAATTCACGAATACGTGCTGCGTAACTGGCGTATCGTGAAAGTGGCGACCACTAAGGCACAGCGTAAGCTGTTCTTTAACCTGCGTAAAACCAAGCAGCGTCTGGGCTGGTTTAATCAGGATGAAGTGGAAATGGTCGCGCGTGAGCTGGGCGTAAGCAGCAAAGATGTGCGAGAAATGGAATCGCGCATGGCGGCTCAGGATATGACCTTTGATATGTCCGCTGACGATGAAAGCGGCGAAGGCAAATCCATGGCCCCGGTGCTGTATCTCCAGGATAAAACCTCTGATTTTGCCGACGGCATTGAAGAGGATAACTGGGAATCCCATGCGGCCGATAAGCTGACATACGCAATGGAAGGCCTGGACGAGCGCAGCCAGCATATTATCCGTGCCCGCTGGCTGGATGAGGACAACAAAACGACCCTGCAGGAACTGGCCGATCGTTACGGCGTTTCCGCAGAGCGCGTCCGACAGCTTGAAAAGAACGCGATGAAAAAACTCCGAATGGCGATCGAAGCCTGACGAGACAGGGCGACCTCAGGTCGCCCTTTTTACTGCCTGCGCGTTATTTCACCCAGCCGTCAACCTGCGCACGAAAACCACACGCCTGCATAAACGCCGCCCGGATGCGTTGATCGTCACTGCCGTCATCGGCAATCCACCAGTCGTTCAGCGATGGATTCTGCTGCATCGTTTCTTCCAGGAGATACTGACCGACACCACGCCGTTTGGTGGCCTCTCTTACCGTCAGATGATGCACCTTGCCATGAATCCCTGAAATTTCTAACTGCAATGCCGCCAGCAAACGATCGTTGAAGCGCGCGGCGTAAAGACGATGGCTTTCATTTAACGACGCCTCCAACTGCGCGATATCCCTTTCAGGCCAGATCTTCCCCAGGTCTGTCCGGTCCTGCTGCGTCAGCGAGGTCAGACGCATAATGGTGAGCTTCATAACAAACACCTGTATGTGTAAAAAGCCGATAATGTAGTCAATTCCCGTAACCGGAACCCCGACACATTTTAAGCAATAAAACAGGTCAAAACCGCGACCGAGTGCCAGGATAATAGTGATAAACAGGTATTCCGATTTTAAAGACAGCATAACGCGCTGGCCTGGTAAGCAAAAGCTGTGCATTGCCTCCAGATGATTATGCTGCTTAACATTGCGAATCATGAATATGTCAGTTGCTTTACAGAATATACTTCCTGTTTAATAGTCTGAAATATAAAGCCTTATTACTAATAAAAGCCAGAAAAGCGTGCTAACTCATTATTGTTAAATCAGTTTTCCACTTTATCTGGCAGAAAATAACATCACTCACAACAAACACGACATAACTGATGGGGTAGTTCGCATGAAAATGACAGGTCGCGCGTTACTGGCAGGATGCGTTGCATTGGCGATGAGCCATGCGGCAATGGCGAAAGATATTAAAATAGCTATCGTAGGTGCCGCTACTGGCCCGGTCGCGCAGTATGGTGATATGGAATTTACCGGCGCTGCACAGGCGATTAAAGATATTAATGCCAAAGGTGGCGTAAACGGCGACAAACTGGTCGGTGTGGAATATGACGATGCCTGTGACCCAAAACAAGCGGTTGCAGTGGCCAACAAGGTGATTAACGACGGCATTAAATATGTCATCGGACACCTGTGTTCTTCCTCAACGCAGCCTGCTTCAGACATCTACAATGACGAAGGCGTGCTGATGATTACCCCGGCCGCCACGGCACCTGAACTGACCGCACGGGGTTATGCAGACGTGATGCGCACCACCGGTCTGGATTCTGATCAGGGCCCAACCGCAGCGAACTACATCCTGGATGTGATTAAACCAAAACGTATCGCTGTTGTGCATGACAAACAGCAGTACGGACAGGGCCTGGCGGAATCCGTCCAGAAAACCCTGAAAGCCAAAGGTGGCAACGTGGTGATGTTTGAAGGGATCACCGCAGGCGATAAAGATTTCTCTACCCTGATTGCCCGTCTGAAGAAAGAAAACGTGGATTTCGTTTATTACGGCGGTTACTACCCGGAGCTGGGCCAGATTCTGCGCCAGGCTAAAGCCGCAGGCCTGAAGGCCGGCTTTATGGGACCAGAAGGCGTGGGCAATGCCTCGCTGTCTAATATTGCGGGCGATGCGTCTGAAGGGCTGTACGTCACATTACCAAAACGTTACGACCAACTGCCACAGAACAAGGCGATTGTTGAAGCCATTAAAGCCAACACCGCGTCTAACCGTAAAGATCCTACCGGACCTTTCGTCTGGACCACCTATGCGGCTATCCAGTCTCTGGTCACCGGCATCGAGCGCAGCAAGAGCGATGAACCCGATGCGATTGCGAAGAACCTGAAAACCGGCGCACCTGTTCCAACGGTTATGGGCGACCTGAGCTGGGATCAGAAAGGCGATCTGAAGGGCTTTGAATTTGGTGTCTTCAAATGGCACAAAGACGGTTCGTCTACCGCTGTTAAATAAGGCAATGACTCTTCCCCGTGATCGGTGATCGGGGAAGCAGGCGAAGGCCATGCGCACGCTGTCGTGCCGCCTTCGCCTTGCTAACCCTCTTCTGCTGGCAGGAGAGGGGTTTTCTGGTTCCTGAGTAGGTCCTCACTATGTCCGAGCAGTTTCTCTATTTCATTCAGCAGATGTTCAACGGGGTAACCCTCGGGAGCACCTACGCGCTGATCGCCATTGGCTACACCATGGTTTACGGCATTATTGGCATGATCAACTTCGCCCACGGCGAGGTCTATATGATCGGCAGCTATGTCTCTTTTATCGTGATTGCCGCCCTGATGATGATGGGCATTGATACCACATGGCTGATGATTGCCGCCGGTTTTGTGATGGCGGTGATTATTTCCAGCGCCTATGGCTGGAGCATTGAGCGGGTGGCTTACCGGCCGGTCCGCTCCTCCAAGCGCCTCATTGCCCTGATCTCCGCCATCGGGATGTCTATCTTTCTACAAAACTACGTCAGCCTGACCCAGGGCTCACGCGATCTTGCGCTGCCGAGTCTCATTACCGGCCAGTGGACGCTGGGCGAAAGCAATGGTTTTGCGGCCACGCTGTCGACCATGCAGGTGGTGATCTGGGTGGTGACGTTCCTGACCATGCTGGCACTGACCTTGTTTATTCGCTATTCCCGCATGGGCCGCGCCTGCCGGGCCTGTGCTGAAGACCTGAAAATGGCCAGCCTGCTGGGGATTAACACGGACCGCGTGATATCGCTGACCTTCGTGATTGGTGCGGCGATGGCGGCAGTGGCCGGTGTGCTCTTAGGCCAGTTTTATGGCTCGATCAACCCGTTTATCGGCTTTATGGCAGGCATGAAAGCCTTTACCGCAGCGGTACTGGGCGGCATTGGCAGTATTCCCGGCGCGATGATTGGCGGTCTGGTGCTGGGCATTGCTGAAGCCCTGACCTCGGCTTATCTCTCAACCGAATATAAAGATGTGGTGTCGTTTGCCTTACTGATTGTGGTGCTGCTGGTGATGCCGACCGGCATTCTGGGCCGTCCGGAGGTAGAGAAAGTATGAAACGCCTTGGTCTGGTCAATGCACTGATCTCTACGGTCATGCTGCTGGTTCTGGCCGCGTTCTTTATGGGAATGCGCCTCGATCTGAATGGTACGAAGCTGCAGGTGGTGAATGCCGGTAGCGTGCGCTGGAACTGGATATTTATCGGTTGTGCGGTGGTGTTCCTGTTCCAGCTGCTGCGCCCGCTGTTTCAGGGCAAGCTGAAACGCAGCGGCGGCCTGGTGCTGCCCGGCTTTGATGGTTCCACGCCAAAGCAAAAGCTCGTCATGGCATTGATGATCGCCGCCGCCGTTATCTGGCCATTCCTGGTCTCGCGCGGCAGCGTTGATATCGCGACGCTGACGCTCATCTACATCATGCTGGGCCTGGGGTTGAACGTGGTGGTTGGGCTGTCAGGGCTGCTGGTTCTGGGTTACGGCGGGTTCTATGCGATAGGCGCTTATACCTTTGCCCTGCTCAATCATTACTATGGTTTCGGTTTCTGGCAGAGCCTGCCGCTGGCTGGTTTAGTGGCCGCCGCGTTTGGTCTGCTGCTGGGGTTCCCGGTGTTGCGGTTGCGTGGTGATTATCTGGCGATTGTGACGCTCGGCTTCGGCGAAATCGTCCGTATCCTGCTGCTGAATAATACCGCGATTACCGGTGGGCCGAACGGTATTGCCCAGATTCCCAAACCCACGTTCTTCGGCCTGGAGTTTGGCCGCCGCGTCAGTGAAGGTGGATGGGGCACGTTTCACGACGTCTTTGGCATGAAATACGATCCCAGCGACAGGGTGATTTTCCTGTATCTGGTGGCATTACTGTTGGTGGTGCTGACGCTGTTTGTGATTAACCGCCTGCTGCGTATGCCGCTCGGCCGGGCCTGGGAAGCATTGCGTGAAGATGAGATTGCCTGTCGCTCGCTGGGCTTAAGCCCGACCCGTATTAAACTCACGGCCTTTACCATCAGTGCTGCCTTTGCGGGGTTTGCCGGTACGCTGTTTGCTGCCCGTCAGGGATTTGTCAGCCCGGAATCTTTTACCTTCGTCGAATCTGCTTTTGTCTTAGCCATCGTCGTGCTGGGCGGGATGGGATCGCAGTTCGCCGTTATTCTGGCCGCCATTTTGCTGGTGGTTTCACGTGAACTGATGCGCGATCTCAATGAGTACAGCATGCTGGTATTGGGTGGATTGATGGTGCTGATGATGATCTGGCGTCCACAGGGCTTACTGCCCATGAAGCGTCCGCACCTGAAACTCAGGCAGGGTAAACAAGGAGAGCAGGCATGAGTCAGCCTTTGTTAGCCGTTGAAGGCCTGATGATGCGCTTCGGCGGTCTGTTAGCCGTGAACAACGTAAAGCTGGAACTGCGACCCCAGGAAATCGTGTCGCTTATCGGGCCAAACGGCGCGGGTAAAACCACCGTCTTCAACTGCCTGACTGGCTTCTACAAGCCCACTGGCGGCAGCATTACGCTGCGTGACAAGAATCTGGCCGGTTTATCCGGGCAGAAGATCGCCCGCATGGGGATTGTGCGTACGTTCCAGCACGTACGTCTGTTCCGCGAAATGACGGTGATTGAAAATCTGCTGGTCGCGCAGCATCAGCATCTGAAAAGCGGCGTCTTTTCGGGCCTGATTAAAACGCCCGCTTTTCGCCGCAGTGAAGGCGACGCGCTGGATCGTGCTGCCACCTGGCTTGAGCGCGTCGGCTTGCTGGACATGGCCAATCGTCAGGCCGGTAATCTGGCCTATGGTCAGCAGCGCCGACTGGAGATTGCCCGCTGCATGGTGACGCGCCCGGAGATTTTAATGCTGGATGAGCCGGCTGCCGGGCTTAACCCGCGAGAGACGCACGAGCTGGATGAGTTGATCGCCGAGCTACGTGGTGAGCATAAGGTTTCCGTGTTGTTGATTGAACACGATATGAAGCTGGTCATGGGGATTTCCGATCGTATCTATGTGGTGAATCAGGGAACGCCGCTGGCTAACGGCACACCGGAAGAGATTCGTAATAACCCGGATGTGATCCGTGCCTATTTAGGAGAGGCGTAATATGACCATGTTAACCATTGATAACGTCAGTGCGCATTACGGAAAAATCCAGGCCCTGCACGGCGTTAGCCTGCATATTGACCAGGGTGAAATTGTGACCCTGATTGGTGCAAACGGGGCGGGCAAAACCACGCTGCTGGGCACGTTATGCGGTGAACCGCGTGCGACCAGCGGCACCATCACCTTTGACGGCAAAGCCATCACCGACTGGCAAACGGCGCGGATTATGCGCGAAGCCATTGCCATCGTGCCCGAAGGACGCCGCGTGTTTTCACGCATGACCGTGGAAGAGAATCTGGCAATGGGCGGTTTTTTTGCCAGCCGCCAGCAGTATCTGCAACGCATCGAACGGGTGTATACGCTGTTTCCGCGTCTGGCTGAGCGTAAAATTCAGCGGGCAGGCACCATGTCGGGTGGCGAACAGCAGATGCTGGCGATTGGCCGGGCACTGATGAGTCAACCGCGCCTGTTGTTACTGGATGAGCCTTCCCTGGGCCTGGCGCCGATTATTATTCAGCAAATATTCGATACGATTGAGCAGTTACGCAGCGAAGGCATGACGATTTTCCTGGTAGAGCAAAATGCTAACCAGGCTCTGAAGCTGGCCGATCGGGGTTACGTGCTGGAAAACGGTCACGTGGTGCTGGAGGACAGCGGCGAGGCGTTACTTTCCAATGAGGCCGTGCGCAGCGCATATCTGGGCGCATAGGTGGCAGGCCTGGCTCTCAGGCCTGGCGCATGTCGGGCAGCGCTCACTCTCGTTATCGCTTTTTTGGGTTTCGAGGGTGGGGCGCTGTCACACTTCAGTTATCTGGCTCACCTTTCCTGCCCTCGTCGTATCGTCCTCATGCATTAATCCCGCTTATCCCTGTCATCTTCTGACATTCCGCTGTCATTTTTCCGTCATCTGACTGTTATTTTTCCGTCATTTCAGCGTGTCATGTTACTTCGCGAGCAAAAAATGCGTGATAACGCGCGTACCTACCTGAACAGGAAAATTCTATGTCCGTTGTTACTTTTCGTCGTAGCCTGATGAGCGCACTGCTCGGTCTGGCGATCAGTGGTAATGCAATGGCCGCTACTGAGATCCCTTTCTGGCACTCAATGGAAGGCGAGTTAGGCAAAGAGGTTGACTCACTGGCGCAACGTTTTAACCAGGAACACCCGGATTACAAAATCGTCCCGGTGTACAAAGGGAACTACGAACAAAGTCTGGCGGCAGGTATCGCTGCGGTCCGCACAGGAAAAGCCCCGGCCCTGTTACAGGTTTATGAAGTGGGTACCGCCACGATGATGGCCTCCAAAGCCATCGTGCCGGTGTACCAGGTGTTCAAAGATGCTGGCATCCCAATGGATGAGAAGCAGTTTGTCCCTGCGGTCGCCGGCTACTACAGCAACGCACAAGGTCAGCTGATCTCTCAACCCTTCAACAGCTCCACACCGGTGTTGTACTACAACAAAGATGCGTTTAAAAAAGCAGGTTTGAATCCGGATCAGGCCCCCAAAACCTGGCAGGAACTGGCTAAGGATGCGGCTGCACTGCGTAAATCCGGCATGAGTTGCGGTTATGCCAGCGGCTGGCAGGGCTGGATTCAGATTGAAAACTTCAGCGCCTGGAACGGCCTGCCGGTCGCCACCAAAAACAACGGTTTCGACGGCACCGATGCGGTACTGGAGTTCAACAAACCGGCTCAGGTTCGTCATATCCAGCTACTGGAAGATATGAACAAGAAAGGGGACTTCACCTATTTCGGTCGTAAAGACGAATCAACCGCCAAGTTCTATAACGGTGACTGTGGCATGACCACGGCCTCATCGGGCTCGCTGGCGGATATTCGCCATTACGCCAAATTTAACTACGGCGTCGGCATGATGCCTTACGATGCGGATATCCCGAATGCACCGCAGAACGCCATTATCGGCGGCGCCAGCTTGTGGGTCATGAAGGGCAAAGATGCCAATACCTATAAAGGCGCAGCGGAATTTATGAAATTCCTCACCGAGCCAAAAATTGCGGCGGAATGGCATCAGAAAACCGGCTACCTGCCGATTACCACTGCCGCTTATGATCTGACGAAGAAAGAAGGCTTCTATGAGAAAAACCCAGGTGCCGATATTGCGATTCGCCAGATGATGAACAAGCCGCCATTGCCTTATACCAAAGGCATGCGTCTGGGGAATATGCCGCAGATCCGTACCATTCTGGATGAAGAGCTGGAAGGCGTCTGGACCGGCAAGCAGTCGCCGCAGGCCGCGCTGGATAGTGCAGTGAAGCGTGGTAACGAACTGCTGCGTCGTTTCGAGCAACAGAATAAGTAATCCGTTCTGCAGGGCCAGCTGCGGCTGGCCTTTTTTCCTTAAAAGTCAGAGAACGCTATGTCTCCCTCTCGCCCGGTGTTTCGCAATCGACTGTTACCCTATTTTCTGGTGCTGCCGCAGCTCTTGATCACCGCTATTTTCTTTGTCTGGCCGGCCGGTGAAGCCCTGTGGTATTCCCTGCAAAATCTTGATCCCTTCGGTATCTCCAGTACCTTTGTCGGGCTGGACAACTTCAAACGGCTGTTTGCCGACGGTCTTTATCTGGATACCTTCTGGACCACCATCAAGTTTAGCGGCATGGTGGCTTTCTTTGGCATGGTGTCATCGTTACTGCTGGCCGCGCTGGTGGACTACGTGGTGCGCCTGCGCAAGCTCTATCAGATGCTGCTGTTGCTGCCCTACGCGGTGGCGCCGGTTATTGCTGCCGTGTTGTGGATGTTCCTGTTCAGCCCCGGTCTGGGTTTATTAAGCTATCTGCTTAACCACATGGGTTATAACTGGAACTTTGCTCAGAACAGCGGACAGGCCATGTTTCTGGTGGTGCTGGCCTCGGTGTGGCAACAGATGAGCTACAACTTCCTGTTCTTTTTCGCCGCATTACAGTCGATACCGAAGTCACTGGTTGAAGCCGCCGCCATTGATGGTGCAGGCCCGGTGCGTCGCTTCTTCTCGATTTCGCTGCCCTTGATCACGCCCGTGAGTTTCTTCCTGCTGGTGGTCAACCTGATTTATGCCTTCTTCGATACCTTCCCGGTCATTGATGCCGCGACAGGCGGTGGCCCGGTACAGGCGACGACGACGCTTATCTATAAAATTTATCGGGAAGGTTTTACCGGCCTGGATCTCTCCTCTTCAGCGGCACAGTCCGTGGTGTTGATGCTGCTGGTTATTGGCCTGACGGTCATTCAGTTCCGCTTCGTTGAGCGTAAGGTGCAATACCAATGATTGAAAATCGTCGCGGGCTGGACATTTTCAGCCATGTGGTGCTGGTGCTCGGCATCCTGACCATCCTGTTTCCGCTCTATGTCGCCTTTGTGGCGGCAACACTGGATAACGACGCCGTGTATAACGTCCCGATGACGCTGATTCCCGGCACGCACCTGTGGGAAAACATTTCGCACATCTGGACGCGCGGCGTTAACGGCAACGGCCCGGCCTTTAGTGTGATGCTGATGAACAGCGTCATCATGGCGCTGGGGATAACCATTGGCAAAATCCTGGTGTCGATTCTGTCGGCCTTTGCGCTGGTGTGGTTTCGTTTTCCGCTGCGCTCCCTGTTCTTCTGGATGATCTTTATCACCCTGATGCTGCCGGTCGAAGTGCGTATTTTCCCGACAGTGCAGGTTATTGCCGATCTCAACCTGCTGGACAGCTACAGCGGGCTGACTCTGCCCCTGATGGCCTCGGCCACCGCCACCTTTCTGTTTCGGCAGTTTTTTATGTCGCTACCAGATGAGTTAATCGAAGCGGCGCGCATTGACGGTGCCAGCGCGATGCGTTTTTTCTGGGACATTGTGCTGCCCCTGTCGAAAACCAACCTGGCGGCGCTGTTCGTTATCACCTTTATCTACGGCTGGAACCAGTATCTCTGGCCGCTGTTAATTATCGATAACGCAAACCTGGGCACCGCCGTGGCCGGGATCAAAAGCATGATCTCTACCAGCGGTTCGCCGACCCAGTGGAATGAAGTGATGGCGGCAATGTTATTAACCCTGATTCCACCGGTAGTGGTGGTATTTGTTATGCAGCGCGCCTTTGTGCGTGGTCTGGTTGAGAGCGAGAAATAGAGATGGCAGGCGTAACCCTTCAGGCGGTGACCAAGTCTTACGACGGTAAAAATCAGATCATCCAACCGCTCAACGTCACGATTAATGACGGTGAGTTTATGGTTATGGTTGGCCCCTCCGGCTGCGGCAAATCCACGCTGTTGCGCATGGTCGCCGGACTCGAACGGGTAACCTCTGGTGATATCTATATAGCCGATAAACGCGTGACCCATGAAGAGCCGAAAGATCGCGGCATTGCCATGGTGTTCCAAAACTATGCACTCTATCCCCATATGTCCGTCGAAGAGAATATGGCCTATGGCCTGAAAATTCGCGGCATGAGCAAAGAACAGGTTCGTCAACGGGTGCTGGAAGCCGCGCGGAGCCTGGAGCTGGATCATCTGCTGACGCGCCGTCCACGCGAGTTATCCGGTGGGCAGCGCCAGCGCGTTGCCATGGGACGCGCCATTGTGCGTGAGCCAGCCGTCTTTCTGTTTGATGAGCCACTCTCTAACCTTGATGCCCGCCTGCGCGTTCAGATGCGGCTGGAGCTTCAGCAGTTGCATCGTCGTTTGCAAACCACCAGCTTATACGTGACGCACGATCAGGTAGAGGCGATGACGCTGGCCCAGCGCGTTATGGTCATGAATAAAGGGATTCTTGAGCAGATCGGCACACCGGTTGAGGTCTATGAACGACCAGCAAGCCAGTTTGTGGCTTCATTTATGGGTTCACCGGCCATGAATCTGATCCATGGCAATATCAGCCAGGATGGCTCACGCTTTACGGTTGATGCCTCTCACGGCATCGCTGTTGGCGAGGGGAAAGCGAAGTGGGCCAATCGTCCTGTGGTACTGGGCGTCCGACCCGAACATATTCAGATCAGCAGCCAGGAGCAGGGCGGCATTCCGTTCCGGGTGGAAACCCTGGAAATGTTGGGCGCGGATAATCTGGCACACGGCCGCATCGGTGAGGCGCGTTTAGTGGTACGCTTGCCACACAGCGAGCGCCCTGAAGCAGGCAGTACCTTATGGTTACATCTGCCTGTAGGGTCGCTACATTTCTTCGATTCAACGCACGGGAAACGTCTGGAATGAGCAAAAAACTGTGGCCTTATCCGTCGATCGTCGCCCATCGTGGCGGTGGCAAACTCGCCCCGGAAAATACCCTTGCGGCGATTGATGTGGGGGCAAAATATGGCCATCTGATGATTGAATTTGACGCCAAATTGTCGGCCGATGCGCACATCTTCCTGCTGCATGACGATATGTTAGATCGCACCAGTAACGGCTGGGGCGTTGCCGGTGAGCTGCCATGGGACAAGCTGTCGCAACTCGATGCTGGCAGCTGGTTTAGTGACGTCTTCCAGGGCGAAAAACTGGCCCGGCTGGATGAGGTGGCAGAACGCTGCCGTCAGCATGGCATGATGGCAAACATCGAAATTAAACCCACAACAGGAACGGACGCGGAAACCGGGCGCGCTATCGCTCAGGCAGCGGCAACGCTGTGGCAGGGGCAAACCTTGCCGCTGCTTTCTTCTTTTTCGTATGCGGCGCTGGAAGCCGCTATGCAGGCTGAGCCTCAGCTACCGCGTGGGCTGTTATCTCACAGTTGGGATACGGCATGGAAAGAGAAAACTGGCGCGCTGGATTGCACCTCAATTCATCTGAATCACAAGGTTTTAACCGAAGCGCGGGTGGCAGAGCTAAAAGAGGCCGATCTGCGTATTCTGGTTTACACCGTCAACAGCCCTGACCGGGCCAGAACGCTGCTGAAATGGGGCGTCGATGCCATCTGTACCGACAGCATCGACCTGATTGGCCCCGATTTTAGTTAATACGCATTCTGTTGAGTCTGTTGATTCTGCTGCTGGCCCGGCTGCGATTTAATTACGCGCTGCTGGGCACTGTCCCGCTGTTCCTGCAATTTCCGCTGTAAATCCTGGTTCTGACGCTGCTGGTCCTGCTGCAGTTTATTCTGCTGTTGCTGCGACTGATTGAGCATCTGCGTTTGCATTCGCTGCTGGCTGGGGTTATAGCCAGGTTGATTAGGATTGTTGGTGTTATTCAACATGTTTGCCATGCCGGTTAACGGCAACAGGGCGGCGAAAACCATAAGCCACTTTTTCATTTTTATCCTCCAGTAAACGACCGGATGCTGTGTGCGCATGCCCGAATCGGGTCACGGGGTCGTGCAGATAAGTTTATGCACGAGTTCAAATTACTGCTCCAGGAGTGCGCTGAATTTGCGTTACTTCTTGATATTCGACTGTGTTTGTAGTCAGTTACGTAAAGAATAAAGAAATGTAAATAAAAGTGGAGAGTGGAAACAACATGATGATGCAAGGCAAACTTCGCCAGCTGGGCTGGTCATTATTGATGAGTTTTACTGTTGTGACCGGCGCGGGTGCCGCGCCGGTTCAGGCACCGCCAGTCTCTTATGGTATCGACAGCGATACGTTTCATCCGGTTAAGGCGCATAACGGTATGGTGGCCTCAGTGGATGCGCTGGCAACCCAGGTCGGCGTTGATATCCTGCGCCAGGGTGGTAACGCGGTGGATGCCGCCGTTGCGGTAGGTTTTGCGCTAGCGGTGACGCATCCGCAGGCGGGCAACCTGGGCGGTGGGGGCTTTATGCTGCTGCGCACGGCATCAGGACAGACCACGGCCATCGATTTCCGTGAAATGGCCCCGGCGGCGGCTTCACGCGACATGTTCCTGGATAAGGAGGGAAATGCCGATAGCAAGCTTTCACTCACTTCACATCTGGCCTCAGGTACGCCCGGCACCGTGGCGGGTTTTGCTTTAGCCGTCAACAAATATGGCACGCTGCCGCTCAGCAAGCTGCTGGCTCCTGCCATTAAACTGGCGCGCGACGGTTTTGTCGTCAACGATGCGCTGGCTGATGATCTGAAAACCTACGGAAAGGAAGTGCTGATCACCCATCCCAACAGCAAAGCCATTTTCTATAAGCCAGATGGCACGCCGTGGATAAAGGGCGACCGTCTGGTACAAAAAAATCTGGCCCACAGCTTACAGTTGATTGCTCAGCAAGGCCCGGATGCCTTCTATAAAGGGAAAATTGCCGATCAAATCGCTGCCGAAATGGCCCAGCATGGTGGGTTAATCAATAAAGCCGATTTAGCAGCCTATCACGCGGTTGAACGTAAGCCTGTCAGCGGCACCTATCGTGGCTATGAGGTGTTCTCCATGCCACCGCCTTCATCGGGCGGTATTCATATTGTGCAGATCCTGAATATCCTGGAAAATTTTGACCTGGGCAAAATGGGCTTCGGCAGTGCGGACGCGATGCAGGTCATGGCGGAAGCGGAGAAATATGCCTACGCGGACCGTTCAGAATATCTCGGCGACCCGGATTTCGTTAAGGTGCCGTGGCAGGCGCTGACCAGTAAAGCTTATGCAAAGTCCCTGGCGCAGCAGATTGATATTGCCAAAGCCCGCCCGTCCAGCGACATCAAGCCGGGTAAACTGGCACCGTATGAAAGTAACCAAACCACCCATTTTTCGGTTGTGGACAAAAGTGGCAATGCGGTCGCTGTCACCTATACGCTTAACACCTACTTCGGCAGCGGTATCGTCGCCGGTAACAGCGGCATTCTGATGAATAACCAGATGGATGATTTCTCAGCCAAGCCGGGTACGCCAAATGTTTATGGGTTAGTCGGTGGCGAAGCCAATGCCGTGCAGGCCAGGAAACGTCCGCTCTCTTCGATGTCACCGACTATCGTGGCGAAAGACGGGAAAACCTGGCTGGTAACGGGCAGCCCTGGCGGTAGCCGCATTATCACGACGGTATTACAGATGGTGGTAAACAGCATTGATTACGGTATGAACGTGGCAGAGGCAACCAATGCTCCACGCTTCCATCACCAGTGGCTGCCCGATCAACTGCGGGTTGAGAAGGGGTTCAGCCCGGATACCTTGCGGTTGCTGGAAGCCAAAGGTCAGCATGTGAAAGTGCTGCCGTCGATGGGCAGTACACAAAGTATTATGATTGGACCTGACGGAACGCTCTACGGGGCTTCTGATCCGCGCTCTGTAGACGATCTGAGTGCAGGATATTGATTTAAAAGGGCAACCTTGGGGTTGCCCGTCACGCTATACTTTCAGTCTCGCCATATAATGTGTATCAATCATGGCACCGTCGCGCATGGCATAGCCTTGCGCGGTGCCTTCAATCCGGAAACCGAACGCGTGATAGAGCGCTATCGCTTTGTCATTGTCGGTAAATACCGAGAGTTCAATACGCGTAATCTGTAGCCAGTTGTCGCACAGATCGATCATGGCCGCCATCAAAGCTTTGCCAATGCCCCGACGATGAAACGCCGGATCGACGCCCATTCCAAGTGTGGCACAGTGCCGACGCCGCGCAGCCGTCATGGCCTCAAGCGTCAGTTGCCCAACAACCTGTTCATCGAGACACACCACGAGCATGTGGACGCCCGCGCGCGGATGGCTAAGTTTTTGCTCCCACAACGTGGGCGATGGATAGGGCAAGTGCAGCGTCGCCGCCTGGGTCTCCGGCTGACTATAGAGGCGCGTTAATGCGGGCGCATCCGTGGGAATGGCATGACGGATGCTCACTGGGCTCATGGCTATTTTCCTTGTGGGTGGCGCGATAAACCCTTTAAACATCAAGGAATTCACGTTGGGCGTCAATGAAATAATGCGCAAAAAGACTTTACAGACGCGAATGATAATGATTATTATTGCCATGCGTTCTCCAGTGTCAGCGACACTTTAGAAAGCACGACATTGCTCACATTGCTTCCAGTATTATTTAGCCAGCCACGTGCTGGCTTTTTTTTGCCCGCTCTTCCGCGACACCTTCTTCAGCGCCTTTCAACAACCCTTCATTCAATGTTCATAATTTTTGAACAGAGAGGTGAAGTTTTTCAGCTATCAATCTTTTCCACCTGATACCACACTATAAAAAACATTGAGGAGATTTGAACATGATCTATTTACGTAAAGCTGAAGAACGTGGTCACGCGAATCATGGCTGGCTGGACAGCTGGCATACCTTTTCATTTGCCAACTATCACGACGCGAATTTTATGGGCTTCTCGGCGTTGCGCGTCATTAACGAAGACGTGATCGACCCGGGTCAGGGCTTTGGTACGCATCCCCATAAAGACATGGAAATTTTGACCTATGTGCTGTCGGGTACGGTTGAACATCAGGACAGCATGGGGAATAAAGAGCAGATTCCGGCGGGCGAATTTCAGATTATGAGTGCCGGTACTGGCGTGCGTCATTCAGAATATAACGCCAGCAAAACCGAACCCCTGCACCTTTATCAAATCTGGATTATTCCAGAGCGCACCGGTATTGAGCCGCGCTACGCTCAGCGTCGCTTCCCGGACGTACAGGGCCGTCAGTTTATTCTGACGCCGGACGCGCGTGATGGCTCGCTCAAAGTCTGGCAGGACATGACATTGTCGCGCTGGGTGTTTGCTGCGGGTGATAGCGACAGCGTGACTCTCGATGCGGGCCGCCGTATCTGGGTCCAGGTCGTGAAGGGCGAGGTGAAGGTGAATGGTCAGCCAGCTTCAAACAGCGATGCCTTTGCCGTCTGGGATGAAAGCCGTCTTGTGCTTGAGGCCGACAGCGACGCAGAAGTTCTGCTGTTTGATCTGCCGCCGGTGTAAGGCTGTGTGGGGCGGGCATATCTCGCCCCACTGGCAATCTGGCCGTAAAAAAGTGATAGACTCGTCGTAATTTGCTTTCAGGTCTACCCAGGCGCTTACGATGAAGAAGAAAAGACCGGTTTTACAGGACGTTGCCGATCGTATCGGTATCACCAAAATGACTGTCAGTCGTTATCTGCGCAATCCCGATCAAGTGTCTGTTGCGCTGGGGGAAAAGATTGCCGTGGCGCTGGATGAACTGGGTTACATCCCGAATCGTGCCCCTGATATGCTTTCGAATGCGACCAGCCGGGCCATTGGCGTGTTGCTGCCTTCCCTGACCAATCAGGTTTTCGCCGACGTACTGCGTGGCATTGAAGCCGTTACCGATGAAGCCGGTTACCAGACGCTGGTGGCGCACTTTGGCTATAACCCGGAAAAAGAGGAGCGCCAGCTCCGTTCGCTGCTGGGCTGGAACATCGACGGCGTTATTCTCACGGAGCGTACCCATACGCCGGGAACGTTGCGCATGCTGGAAGTGGCCGGTATTCCGGTTATTGAAATGATGGACAGCGTCACCCCCTGTCTTGATATGGCGGTGGGCTTTGACAATGTCGAAGCGGCCCGGCAAATGACGCTGGCGATTTTAAACAAAGGTCATCGGCACACCGTTTATCTGGGCGCGCGCCTGGATGAGCGTACGCTGCAAAAGCAACGTGGTTATGAAGCCGCAATGCGTGAAGCCGGCTTAACGCCGCGCAGCGTGATGATGGAAGAAGCCTCTTCTTTTAGTGCCGGTGGCGATCTCCTGCGTGAAGCGCAGCGCCGTTATCCCCAAACAGACAGCCTGTTCTGCACCAATGATGATTTGGCGGTTGGCGCGATGTTTGAGTGCCAGCGACAGGGCCTTAAGGTGCCTTCGCAGATGGCGATTGCTGGCTTCCACGGCCATGATATTAGTCAGGTTGTGACGCCACAGCTGGCGACCGTATTAACGCCACGTGACCGAATGGGACGTGAGTCTGCCGCGTTGTTACTGGCGCGTATCGCCGGTGAACACAGCGTCACCCAACCGCTGGATATCGGATTTGAGATTCTGGAAGGTGGCAGTATCTGATTAACACGATTTTATGAGTCAGCTCACACTTTAACGCTTTGTGAAGTAAAAAGGTTGCCAGCGTGTAATACCGCCAGGACAATGTCATCCATCATTGTTATCGGTAACATGGCAAGCTGAACTTGCCGGAGTGAAAAAATGACAACGCAATCCACGCCACATCACGTCTTTATTCTGATGGGTGTTTCAGGCAGCGGTAAATCCGTTGTCGCCAACCAGGTTTCCCACCAGTTAAACACCGCTTTTCTGGATGGTGATTTCCTCCATCCGCGCGCCAATATTCTGAAGATGGCAGAAGGTCATCCGCTGAATGATGATGACCGTTTGCCATGGTTACAGGCGCTGAACGATGCGGCTTTCGCCATGCAGCGGACTCAGGCCATCTCGATCATCGTCTGTTCTGCATTGAAAAAGCATTACCGCGATATTCTGCGCCAGGGCAATGACAACCTGCGTTTTGTCTATCTGAAAGGGGATTTCGATACCATCGAATCCCGCCTGAAAGCGCGCAAAGGTCACTTCTTTAAGCCGCAAATGCTGGTAACACAGTTTGCCACCCTGGAAGAGCCGGGCAGTGACGAGACAGATGTGCTGGTCGTGGATATCGCGAACCCGCTGGACGAGGTTGTGGCGGCTACGGTTGCGACTATCAAGGACGCTATCAATCAAGGCTAGGCCATGAATACCGCAACACTTATTTTGACCGCAGCAGGCTCTGTCCTGCTGCTGCTTTTTCTGGTGATGAAAGCCCGTATGCATGCCTTTCTCGCCCTGATGGTGGTATCGGTTGGGGCCGGGCTGTTATCCGGTATGCCGCTGGAGAAAATCGCAGAAACCATGCAGAAAGGGATGGGCGGTACGCTCGGCTTTCTGGCTATCGTGGTGGCGCTGGGCGCGATGTTTGGCAAAATCCTGCATGAAACCGGGGCCGTTGACCAGATTGCCATTCGTATGCTGAAAACCTTTGGCGAAAACCGCGCTCACTTTGCCATGGGCATCGCCGGGTTAATCTGCGCCTTACCGCTCTTCTTTGAAGTCGCCGTGGTGCTGCTCATCAGCATCGCTTTCGCCGTTGCGCGACGCACGGGCGACAATCTGGTGAAGCTGGTGATTCCGCTGTTTGCCGGTGTGGCGGCAGCCGCGGCCTTTCTGCTGCCGGGGCCGGCGCCCATGCTGTTAGCCTCGCAAATGCATGCAGATTTCGGCTGGATGATTTTAATCGGCCTGTGTGCCGCCCTGCCTGGGATGCTGATTGCAGGACCGCTGTTTGGTAATTTTATTGCTAAGCGCGTGTCGTTCAGCGCGCCACCTGAAGATCATCAGCCCGATATTGATGAAAACAAGCTGCCCTCTTTTGGTTTCAGCCTGTCCTTAATCCTGTTTCCTTTGGTGTTGGTTGGACTTAAAACCATTGGCGCGCGCTTCACCCGCGAAGGCTCCACGCTTTACCAGTGGCTGGAGTTCATCGGACATCCTTTCATCGCCATTCTGCTGGCCTGCCTGGTTGCCATTTACGGCCTGGCTTATCGTCAGGGCATGGACAAAGAGAAAGTGATGCAGATATGCGGCAGCGCCCTGCAGCCTGCGGGCATTATTTTGCTGGTGATTGGTGCGGGCGACGTCTTTAAACAGGTGCTGGTCGATTCTGGCGTCGGCCCGGTGCTGGGGAATGCCCTGACCGGTGCCGGTCTGCCCGTTGCGCTGGCCTGTTTTATTCTGTCAGGTGCGGTGCGTGTGATTCAGGGATCGGCAACGGTTGCCTGTCTGACGACGGTAGGGTTAATCATGCCTGTGATTGAGCCGCTGCATTATAACGGCGCGCAGCTGGCAGCCTTATCCATTTGTATCGGTGGCGGTTCCATTATTATCAGCCACGTTAACGATGCAGGCTTCTGGCTGTTTGGGCGATTTACCGGGGCGACAGAAGGGGAAACCTTAAAGACATGGACGCTCATGGAAACCATTTTGGGCACCGTCGGTGCCGTCGTGGGCATGATCGCCTTCACGCTGCTTTCCTGATGCGTTTCAACCGGGCAGGGCTGCCCGGTTGAAACCGGCCATCGCTATAACTTCAGATACACGCGAATCCCATCTAAAAACATCTGCGTTGCCAGCATAATCAGAATCAATCCCATCAGGCGCTCCAGCGCGTTTACGCCTTTGTCTCCCAGCAGGCGAAGAAACAGCCCCGATAACAGCAGAATCATGACCGTCACGCCCCAGGCAATCAGCAGTGCCCCCACCAGATGCGACATTTGATGGGGATACTGATGCGACAGCAGCATCAGGGTTGCCAACAGTGAGGGGCCGGCGACCAGGGGAATCGCCAGCGGCACCAGAAAAGGCTCCTCCCCGGCAGGCAAGCCTGTGCTGCTGCTTTCAGGGGACGGGAAAATCATTTTGATGGCGATTAAAAACAGGATAACGCCACCGGAAATAGACACGGTTTCGGTGCGCAGGTTTAGAAAGGCCAGGATTCGCTCGCCGGTAAACAAAAACAGCAACATGATAATGAGCGCAATCAACATTTCGCGAATAAGCACAACTCGCCGACGTTTCGGTTCCAGATGCTTTAAAACCGACATAAAAATCGGCAAATTGCCTAATGGATCCATTATTAACAACAATAATATTGTTGCCGAGATCATTTCAGTCATTCGTTTTAGGTCTTCTCGTTATAGATAAAGTCAGGTTATTAGCACTGTTGCTGAAAAAGTTGGCCTGATTACATTAATTCACTTGCCAGAAAAGCTGCATTTTGTAGAGTTAATCAACACAGGCAATGCTGATTATTACGCAGAGTGGCGTGAGAGTACCACGACACTTTTCCCTTCGATAAGAAAGTCAGGTGTAGATCATCCTGAAACGGACATGACATGAAGAATGTAGGTTTAGTTGGTTGGCGCGGAATGGTTGGCTCAGTGCTGATGTCCCGCATGAGCGAAGAGCGTGATTTTGATGTGATCAATCCGGTCTTCTTCTCCACTTCACAGCACGGTGAGGCGGCCCCGGCATTTGCCGGTAAACAGCAGGGTACATTGCAGGACGCTTTTGATATTGAGGCGTTGAAGGCGCTGGATATCATTATTACCTGCCAGGGCGGCGACTATACCTCTGAGGTCTATCCAAAGCTGCGTTCCAGCGGCTGGAACGGTTACTGGATTGATGCGGCCTCCACGTTACGCATGAAAGACGATGCCATCATTATTCTGGACCCGGTTAACCACCAGGTTATCCGTCAGGGCATCGACAGCGGCGTGAAAACCTTTGTGGGCGGCAACTGCACCGTCAGCCTGATGTTAATGTCGCTGGGCGGCCTGTTTGCGCAGGATCTGGTAGAGTGGGCGTCCGTGGCAACGTATCAGGCGGCCTCTGGCGGCGGTGCGCGTCATATGCGTGAACTGTTAACGCAAATGGGCATGTTGCACGATCACGTCGCCACCTCTCTGCAAAATCCGGCTTCAGCGATTCTGGATATCGAGCGTAGCGTAACGGATTTCACTCGCTCCGGCACATTGCCGACGGATAACTTCGGCGTGCCGTTAGCGGGCAGCCTGATTCCCTGGATCGATAAGCAACTCGAAAACGGTCAGAGCCGCGAAGAGTGGAAAGGCCAGGCTGAAACCAACAAGATTCTGGCAACCCAACGCGTGATTCCTGTCGACGGGCTGTGCGTCCGCGTGGGTGCGCTGCGTTGCCATAGCCAGGCCTTTACGCTGAAGCTTAAAAAGGACCTGCCGCTGGCGGAAATCGAGCAACTGCTGGCCGCCCATAATGAATGGGTGAAAGTGGTGCCTAACGACCGTGAGATCACGATGCGTGAACTCACGCCTGCCGCCGTTACCGGCACGTTGAGCACGCCGGTCGGTCGTCTGCGCAAACTGAATATGGGGCCAGAATACCTTTCTGCCTTTACCGTGGGCGACCAGTTGCTTTGGGGCGCGGCTGAGCCACTGCGTCGTATGTTGCGCCTGCTGATAGACTAAATCTGAATTACCTATAAGACCGGGCTTTCCCGGTCTTTTTCCCACAAATCACTGCAAACCGTTCTACCGTTACGATCACGAAGTGATCCGCTTCCCCTTTTTGCCTGTTTAGAAATAAATTTTTGCTTTTCTGCACTGATAACGTCCGCCATCAAGCTATCCTTTAACAAAGGCGTAACGCGAGTTAAGGGTTTTGTTTTATCAACGACAGGGTTGGCGTAGTGGGTAAAGCGACGTTGACAAGACATGATGTGGTGCCGTTTTTAGCAACGTGCATCGGTCACGCGAGGCGACAAAAAGCGTCTCTCGCTGGCAGCACACCAACTACTGTGACTGTTTTACTCTGCGCTGAAACTGACGGGTGAAATGCTTATGAGGCAGAAGGCCTCAGCACGGCAGACTGGCGGGCAGTGAAACGTTCCTCTCTCAGTCTGGCCTCTCCTGGCAAAAATGATGCGGTAAACGTGCTGATTTATCCTTGCAGGAGAAAAACGCCGTATTTTATTAAAGAATGTGAAACGCAGATCCGCTATACATAAATATCCTTTAATGGTGTACCCGATTCGCGCAGAAACGACGGTGACGGGTTTTCAACCTTAAACCGGACGGAATGCAAGCAGCACAAGTGGGCAAATCACGTTTAAGGTAGACGGCATCCGCCTGAGACGTCGCGTGAATATCATTTAAGGTCTGGGTCGTTGCCGGACAAGTGTCTGGCGCAACTTCGGGCCTTGCATCAAGCAGACAGGCTTAATGCGAACTGGTTGTGATTCAAGGAGGCGCGTGGTGACAGGCGTTTCGTTCTGGCACCCACGCCGCTGTACTCATGGCTCAATGAAGAGCAGCGCACGAGACTCGCGATAAATCTGCATCGTGGTCTTTTCGCCTGCCAACTATCACAGGAAGAAAGTCATGTCAGAGCTACCCGATCGCCAGGCGATCAATGCCCTTTTTGCGGGTAATTATTCCGACCCCTTTTCACTACTAGGGATGCACAAAACAGACAACGGACTCGAAGTGCGGGCGCTGCTTCCTGAAGCACTTGAAGTCTGGGTCATTGAAACCTCAACAGGGCGCAAACTTGTCCAACTGAAGTGCGATGATCCCCGTGGCTTTTTCAGTGGCGTGGTGCCTCGCCGTAAAAATCCTTTTCGCTATCAACTGGCGGTTAACTGGCATGGCCAGCAAAATCTGATTGATGATGCTTATCGTTTTGGCCCGTTGTTACAAGAGATGGATTTGTGGTTATTGGGGGAAGGCACTCACCTGCGACCTTATGAAACCTTAGGCGCGCACGGCGATGTGATCGATGGTGTCATTGGTACGCGGTTTTCTGTCTGGGCACCCAACGCTCGTCGTGTCTCCGTTGTCGGTGATTTCAACTTTTGGGATGGCCGCCGCCATCCGATGCGTCTGCGTCAGGAGATGGGCGTCTGGGAGCTGTTTGTTCCCGGTGCCATTAACGGGCAACTCTATAAATTTGAAATCATCGATGCGCATGGCCAGTTACGCATCAAGGCCGATCCCTTAGCGTTTGAAGCCCAAATGCGTCCTCAAACCGCCTCAATGATTTGCGGCCTGCCAGAAAAGGTGGAGATGCCGGCCTCGCGCAGGGCGGCGAATGCGTTTGATAAACCCATCTCCATTTATGAAGTTCATTTGGGATCATGGCGTCGTCATACCGACGATAACTTCTGGCTCAGCTACAAAGAGCTGGCTGAGCAGCTCGTGCCCTACGTCAAAGAGATGGGTTTTACCCATATCGAACTGCTCCCCATCAACGAACATCCGTTTGACGGCAGCTGGGGCTATCAGCCGCTGGGTATGTATGCGCCAACACGACGTTTCGGCACCCGTGATGATTTCCGCTACTTTATCGAAAGCGCCCATGCGGCGGGGTTGAATGTGCTACTGGACTGGGTGCCGGGCCATTTCCCCAGCGATGACTTTGGCCTGGCGAAGTTTGATGGCACCGAACTGTATGAGCACAGCGATCCGCGCGAAGGTTATCATCAGGACTGGAATACGCTGATTTACAACTTTGGCCGCCGTGAAGTCAGTAACTTCCTGGCGGGCAACGCGCTTTACTGGATGGAACGTTTTGGTATTGATGGCCTGCGTGTCGATGCGGTGGCCTCAATGATTTACCGCGATTACAGCCGCGCCGAGGGTGAGTGGATTCCCAATCAGTACGGCGGTCGGGAAAATCTCGAAGCCATCAATTTCCTGCGCTATACCAACCGCACGCTGGGGCATGTCGCACCTGGCTCCGTAACCATGGCTGAGGAGTCGACGGACTATCCTGGCGTCTCACGGCCCCCGGAAGGTGGCGGTCTGGGGTTCTGGTATAAGTGGAACCTGGGTTGGATGCATGACACGCTCGACTACATGAAGCTCGACCCAATACATCGCCGCTATCATCATAATCTGATGAGCTTCGGCATCATGTATAACTACAGCGAAAACTTCGTATTACCGCTGTCGCACGATGAAGTGGTGCACGGTAAACGATCTATCCTTGACCGCATGCCAGGCGATGCCTGGCAGAAATTTGCCAACCTGCGTGCCTACTACGGATGGATGTGGGCTTTCCCAGGTAAAAAACTGCTGTTTATGGGCAATGAGTTCGCCCAGGGCAGAGAGTGGAATCACGATGTCAGTCTTGACTGGCACCTGCTGGAAGGTGAGGACAACTGGCATCACGGCGTGCAGCGTCTGGTACGCGACCTGAACCACACCTATCAATATTACACGCCGCTCCATCAGCTTGATTTTGATCCGTCAGGATTTGAATGGTTGGTGGTGGACGATGCTGAACATTCGGTCTTTGCTTTTGTTCGTCGTGACCGCGACGGCAACGAAGTGATCGTTGTCAGCAACTTTACGCCTGTGCCGCGCCCTGCTTATCGCTTTGGCGTTAATCAGGCTGGCAGCTGGCGCGAGGTGCTCAATACCGACCAACATGAGTACCACGGCAGTGACGTGCGTAATCATCTGGTGCACACCGATCAACAGGAAAGCCACGGTCGCCCGCAGTCACTGAGCCTGAATTTACCACCGCTCTCTACGGTATGGTTAGTGCGGGAGGGGGAATGACATTAGGTGCCGGACATCCCCAACCGCTGGGTGCAAGCTATGACGGGAAGGGCGTCAACTTTACGCTGTTCTCTCACCATGCTGAGCGCGTTGAACTGTGCCTGTTCGATGAGAACGGCATTGAGCAGCGCGTTGAACTCACTGACCGGAGCGGCGATATCTGGCACGGCTATCTTCCCGGACTCAAACCCGGACAGCGTTATGGCTATCGGGTACACGGGCCTTGGGCGCCCCAGCAGGGACACTTTTTTAATCCTGCCAAACTGTTAGTCGATCCCTGTGCCAGAGCGGTGCAGGGCGATGTGCCCGATGACCCGCGTTTTCACTGTGGCTACACTGAACCTGACAGTCGCGACAACGCCGCACTGGCACCGAAATGTGTGGTGGTGACGGATGATTTCGACTGGCAAGGCGATGTGCCGCCACGCACGTCATGGGGCCGCAGTGTCATTTACGAAGCGCACGTACGCGGTCTGACGCAGCAGCATCCCGGCATTCCAACAGCGTTGCGCGGCACCTATGCGGCGCTTGGCCATCCGGTGATGGTGGATTATCTGCTTAAGATGGGCATTACTGCTATTGAGCTACTGCCCATCGCCCACTTCGCCAGCGAACCCCGCCTGCTGCGTTTGGGGCTGACCAACTACTGGGGCTATAACCCTTTTGCGCTCTGGGCTGTCGATCCCCGTTATGCGTCTGGTCAGAACGGCTTGTCTCCGCTGCAGGAGTTCCAACAGGCGGTCAAACGCCTGCACGCTGCCGGTATTGAGGTGCTGCTGGATGTGGTGTTTAACCATACGGCAGAACTGGATGACACCGGGCCAACCCTTTCCTTTCGCGGCATTGATAACGCCAGCTATTACTGGCTGGACGATCAAGGCGCTTATCTGAACTGGACCGGCTGCGGCAATACCTTGAATCTCAGTCATCCGCAGGTCATGAACTGGATACTGGAGGCGCTGCGTTACTGGGTACGCACCTGCCACGTTGATGGTTTTCGTTTTGACCTTGCTCCCGTACTGGGACGCGAACCTGACTATCACCGTGACGCTGCCTTGTTTGAGGCCATTCGCGCCTGCCCAATCCTGTCAACGGTCAAACTGATCGCGGAACCCTGGGATATCGGCCCCGGTGGTTATCAGGTGGGAAATTTCCCTTCGCCTTTTGCAGAGTGGAACGATCGGTTCCGTGATACAGCCCGGCGTGCCTGGTTGCATGGCGATGTCACTAACGGTGATGTTGCCTGCCGGTTTGCCGCTTCAAGCGATCTTTTCCAGCATGACGATCGCAAGCCGCATGCGACCATCAATCTGATCACCGCCCATGATGGTTTTACGCTGCGCGACCTGGTGAGCTTCAATGGCAAACATAATGAAGGTAACGGTGAAGAAAACCGTGACGGGCACGGTAACAACTATAGTCACAATCATGGTACAGAAGGTCTGGAGAGCAGTGCTGAGGTGGCACAACGCCGTAGGCGCAGCATGGAAGGGCTGCTGACGACGTTGCTGCTTTCACAGGGAACGCCCATGTTGTTGGCAGGGGACGAACGCGGTCAAAGTCAGCAGGGTAATAACAATGCCTATTGCCAGGACAACCCGCTGAGCTGGATCAACTGGGACGAAGAAGAAAAAGGACTGGTCGATTTTACTGCATCACTGATTCAACTGCGTAAGCGCATCCCGGCACTTACCTCGGATCGCTGGTGGCAGAACGATGACGGCAACGTTCAGTGGCTGGACGACCAGGGTAAACCTATAGAAGAAGATGGCTGGAAGCAGCGCGTGCGCAGGTTGCAAATTCTGCTCTCAGGCCGCTGGTTAATAACAATAAATGCGACAGATTCGATATGTGATATCGCCTTACCAGACGGAGAATGGCAAGTCCTTCCTCCTTTCACCGGGGAAAGTCATCCCATCCGGTTAACTGTCTGGCATGGTCCCGCACACGCTGTGTGTGTGTTCCAAAAGCAATGATAAGGAGTCAGACATGGTCAAATTAGAAAGAGCAGAACATCTTATGCTGGCGCGCCAGCTCCCTACACAAACTGTTGCCCTTGTACTGGCTGGTGGACGCGGTACGCGTCTGGTGGATCTTACCGCTAAGCGTGCCAAGCCCGCCGTTCACTTTGGTGGTAAATTCCGTATTATCGACTTTGCCCTTTCCAACTGTGTTAACTCAGGCATTCGCCGTATTGGGGTCATTACGCAGTATCAATCTCATACGTTAACCCAACATATTCAGCGCGGTTGGTCTATCTTCAACGAAGAGATGAATGAATTTGTCGATCTGCTACCGGCTCAGCAGCGCTTTTCCACTGAGCAGTGGTATCGCGGTACAGCCGATGCCGTCACACAGAACCTCGACGTCATTCGGCGCTATGGCGCACAGTACGTGGTGATCCTTGCCGGCGATCATATCTACAAGATGGATTATTCAAGGATGTTGTTGGATCACGTGCTGAATGAAGCCCGGTGCACCATTGCCTGCCTGCCCGTACCGGTGCATGAGGCGACCGCATTTGGCGTGATGGCCGTAGACGAAAACAATAAAGTAATCGATTTCGTGGAGAAACCGCCGAAGCCACCGACCATGCCGGGTGACGACACAAAATCGCTGGCCAGTATGGGGATTTATGTGTTCGACGCCGATTACCTTTATGGCTTACTGGAAGACGATCTGAACGAGGCGGGTTCAAGCCACGACTTCGGCAAAGATATTCTGCCCAAAGTGGTCGCGAGTGGTGAGGGTTACGCCCATTCGTTTGCGATCTCTTGTGTGCAAAACGATCACGAGGCACCGCCTTACTGGCGGGATGTTGGGACGCTGGAAGCCTACTGGCGCGCCAACCTTGATTTGGCTTCAGTGACACCTGAACTGGATATGTACGACAGCACCTGGCCGATTCGTACGCACATGGAACCTTTGCCACCGGCAAAGTTTGTCCAGGACCGTTCTGGTAGCCATGGTATGACGATGAATTCACTGGTGTCTGGGGGCTGTATTATCTCGGGCTCGGTGGTGGTGAATTCGGTCATGTTTTCCCGCGTGCGGGTGAACTCATTTTGCAATATTGATTCAACGGTACTGCTGCCTGATGTGGTAGTTGGCCGATCCTGTCGTCTGCGCCGCTGTGTCATTGACCGTGCTTGTGTGCTGCCAGAAGGGATGGTGATTGGTGAAAACCCTGATGAAGACAGCCGCCGTTTTTTCCGTTCAGAAGAAGGCATTGTACTGGTCACCCGCACCATGCTTGCCAAATTAAATAGTGCGGGATCATAAACGACAAGCGGCACACACCCAATCGGCACGAGGATCGTGCCTGGTAACTTAATGAGGTCGAGGATGCAGGTTTTACATGTCTGTTCAGAACTTTTCCCGCTGCTGAAAACGGGCGGGCTGGCTGATGTAGTCGGAGCATTACCTCAGGCACAAATTGCGGGTGGAACAGATACGCGTGTGTTATTGCCCGCGTTTCCTGCATTGCGTAAAGGAATACCGGATACTCAGGTGGTCGCGGAGCTGCAAACCTTTGCCGGTCCGGTTCGCCTGCTTTTTGGGCGCTTCGATGGGGTGGGCATCTATCTTATCGACGCCCCCGATCTCTACGATCGGCCGGGAAGCCCTTACCATGATGAATCGCAGTTTGCCTACGTCGACAACTATTTACGGTTTGCTTTACTGGGATGGATGGGCTGTGAGCTGGGCTGCGGGCTGGATAGCTACTGGCGGCCAGATATCGTTCATGCGCACGACTGGCATGCCGGCCTGACCTGTGCTTATCTGGAGGCACGCGGCCGACCGGCCAAATCTGTCTTCACCGTCCATAACCTGGCTTATCAGGGACTGTTCTCAGCGCACCATCTGGACGAGATTCAACTGCCGCGCGCCTTTTTTAATATGTTTGGCCTCGAATTCTTCGGTCAGATCTCTTACCTGAAAGCCGGCTTATTTTACGCCGATCACGTGACGGCGGTCAGCCCGACCTACGCACATGAAATCACCACGCCAGAGTATGGCTATGGCATGGAAACGCTGCTGGCACAGCGCATGCGCGAAGGCCGGCTGAGTGGGGTTCTGAACGGGGTCGATCCAGCGATTTGGGACCCTTCACACGATCTCCTGCTGAGCTCCCGTTACAACCGGGATACGCTGGAAGCGAAAGCAGAAAACAAGCGCCAGTTACAGGTCGCGATGGGCCTGAAGGTCGATGACAAAGCACCGGTATTTGCCGTTATCAGCCGTCTGACCCGGCAAAAAGGGTTGGATTTGGTGCTGGAAGCGCTGCCGGGTTTACTGGCGCAGGGCGGACAGTTGGTGCTATTAGGGCAGGGCGATGCCGAGCTGCAGCAAGGCTTTCTGGCCGCGGCGGCGGAACATCCCGGCAGCGTAGGCGTACAGATTGGCTATCACGAAGCCTTTTCTCACCGTATTGTTGGCGGAGCCGACGTCATTATGGTGCCGAGCCGCTTTGAGCCCTGCGGTCTGACACAACTGTATGGACTGAAATATGGTACGTTGCCCTTGGTTCGCCGGACCGGCGGACTGGCTGATACGGTTAACGACAGCTCATTAGAAAATCTGGCAGATGGCATTGCCAGCGGCTTCAGTTTCGAAGACAGTAATGCCTGGTCACTGTTGAGGGCAATTCGTCGCGCGTTCGTATTGTGGTCTCGTCCTTCACTCTGGCGCTACGTGCAGCGTCAGGCGATGGGCATGGACTTTAGCTGGCAGGTCGCCGCACAAGCCTACCGCGATCTTTACCAACGTTTGTTGTAACGGACTGGGAAACAGAAAATGACGACACCATTCACTTACGCTTCACCTACGTTGACGGTTGATGCTTTAAAGCACTCAATTGCTTACAAGCTGATGTTCACCATTGGTAAAGACCCTTCAATTGCTAACAAACATGAGTGGCTGAATGCTGCGCTGCTTGCCGTGCGCGATCGCATGGTCGAGCGCTGGCTGCGTTCTAACCGCGCTCAACTTTCTCAGGACGTTCGTCAGGTTTATTATCTGTCGATGGAATTCCTGATGGGCCGCACACTGGGCAATGCGCTGTTGGCCATGGGGATCTACGACGATCTCAATATGGCGCTGGACGAAATGGGTCTCGATCTGGCCGAGCTGATGGAAGAAGAGAACGATCCTGGGCTGGGTAACGGTGGTTTAGGCCGCCTGGCTGCCTGCTTCTTGGATTCTCTGGCGACGCTGGGCATGCCAGGACGCGGCTATGGCATCCGTTATGATTACGGCATGTTCAAACAGAACATTGTCGATGGCGAGCAGAAAGAATCCCCGGATTACTGGCTGGAATATGGTAACCCGTGGGAGTTTCAGCGTTTCAACACTCGCTATAAAGTCCGCTTCGGTGGTCGCCTCCAGCACGAAGGTGCCAAGGTGCGTTGGCTCGAAACCGAAGAAATTCTGGCCATGGCCTACGATCAAATTATCCCTGGCTACGACACAGACTCGACCAATACGTTACGCTTGTGGGGCGCGCAGGCCAGTAACGAAATCAACCTGGGTAAATTTAATCAGGGCGACTATTTTGCGGCAGTGGAAGATAAAAACCACTCAGAAAACGTGTCGCGCGTACTCTATCCCGATGACTCGACCTATTCCGGCCGTGAACTGCGCTTGCGTCAGGAGTACTTCCTGGTGTCAGCCACTGTGCAGGATATCCTGAATCGTCACTGGATGATGCATCGTACCTGGGACAACCTGGCGGACAAAATTGCTATCCACCTCAATGACACGCACCCGGTATTGGCTATTCCGGAATTCATGCGCTTATTGATTGATGAGCACAAGTTTACCTGGGATGATGCGTTTGATGTGTGCTGCCAGGTGTTCTCTTACACCAACCATACGTTAATGAGCGAAGCGCTGGAAACGTGGCCGATCGATATGATCGGTAAGATCCTGCCGCGTCACCTCAGCATTATTTTTGAAATTAACGACTTCTTCCTGAAAACGATTCAGGAATACTACCCTGATGACTGGGATCTGCTGGCGCGTATTTCAATCATTGATGAGAACGACGGACGCCGTGTACGTATGGCCTGGCTGGCTGTTGTCGTCAGCCATAAAGTTAACGGCGTTTCTGAGCTGCACTCGAACCTGATGGTTCAGTCCCTGTTTGCTGATTTCTCCCGCCTGTTCCCTGGCCGCTTCTGTAACAAAACCAACGGGGTGACACCGCGTCGTTGGCTGGCGCTGGCTAACCCGCCGCTGTCAGAATTACTGGACGAACAAATCGGTCGTAACTGGCGTACAGACTTAAGCCAGCTCAGCGAGCTGAAGACGTGTATTGATTACCCGGCGTTTATTGAGAAAGTGGCGGAAGCCAAACTCGAAAACAAAAAGCGTTTAGCGACCTGGGTAGCGAAGAATCTGGATGTTGTTATCGATCCGAATGCGCTGTTTGATGTGCAGATTAAGCGCATTCATGAGTACAAGCGTCAGCTACTTAACGTTTTGCACGTGATTACGCGCTACAACCGTATCAAGGCCGATCCTGACGCCGAGTGGGTACCGCGTGTTAACATTTTTGCGGGTAAAGCGGCATCGGCTTACTACGTTGCCAAGCACATTATTCATCTGATCAACGATGTGGCTAAGGTCATTAATAACGATCCGCAGGTTAAAAACAAACTGAAGGTCGTGTTTATTCCTAACTACAGCGTGAGCCTGGCGCAAATTATTATTCCTGCCGCCGATCTCTCCGAGCAGATTTCCACGGCAGGGACTGAAGCATCGGGCACCAGTAACATGAAGTTTGCGCTCAACGGTGCGCTGACTATCGGCACGCTGGACGGTGCTAACGTTGAGATGCTTGATCATGTGGGCAAAGAAAACATCTTCATTTTTGGTAATACCACGCCGCAGGTCGAAGCCTTGCGTAAAGCAGGCTATAACCCGCGGAAATACTATGAAGAAGATGCCGAGCTGCATCAGGTGCTGACTCAGCTGGCCTCAGGTGTCTTTAGCCCGCAGGACCCTGGTCGCTATCGGAATCTGTTCGATTTGCTGGTTAACTTCGGCGATCACTATCAATTGTTAGCGGATTACCGCAGCTATGTGGATACCCAGGATAAGGTTGATGAGCTGTATCGCCAGCCGGATGAATGGCAGTACCGCGCGGCGATGAACATTGCTGGCATGGGCTATTTCTCGTCTGACCGTACGATTCAGGAGTACGCGGATGAGATTTGGAATATTTCACCGGTAAGGTTGTAGTTTGGCGGTAGCGTTTCTGCTCTGAGAGGATTCCGCCCGCCAGGCGTCGGGGAGTTTCAGCCTGCCCGTGCAGGCGGTCGGGTTAAGGGGCTCGCGCCAGCCCCTTAACAATCCCGGCGTCCGGCAGCCGTCGCTGTCCCTTCGTCGCTCACTGCGGCCTGACGGACCGTCCGGATGCGCCCTCCGTGGCGCAGCCGTCCTCGTCGCGGCGTCCCTGCCGCGCCGTCCTGGCCTCCGTTCTTTCCTCAGCGCGCCGGATGCCTCCGGAAACCCCGCCTGTGAGGGCTTATTCCTCCTTTGGTTTGGTTCTGCCTGTGGGCAGGTGAATATTGTTTTGTATCGGACGTGTTCCGGCTGACATGCGGGAGGCGATCTGATCCTGCTTCAGGGATGTTCTGCCTGTGAGGCGGTGGGATACCGTTTTGCACTGTGCAGGTTCCGCCCGCCAGGCGGCAGGGAGTTTCAGCCTGTCCGAGCAGGCGGTCGGGTTAAGGGGCTCGCGCCAGCCCCTTAACAATCCCGGCGTCCGGCAGCCGTCGCTGTCCCTTCGTCACTCACTGCGGCCTGACGGACCGTCCGGATGCGCCCTCCGTGGCGCAGCCGTCCTCGTCGCGGCATCCCTGCCGCGCCGTCCTGGCCTCCGTTCCTTCCTCAGCGCGCCGGATGCCTCCGGAAACCCCGCCTGTGAGGGCTTATTCCTCCTTTGGTTTGGCTCTGCCTGTGGGCAGGTGAGTATTGTTTTGTATCGGACATGTTCCGGCTGACATGCGGGAGGCGCTCTGATCCTGCTTCAGGGATGTTCTGCCTGTGAGGCGGTGGGGATGCGGTTTTGCACTGTGCAGGTTCCGCCCGCCAGGCGTCCGGCAGCCGTCGCTGTCCCTTCGTCACTCACTGCGGCCTGACGGACCGTCCGGATGCGCCCTCCGTGGCGCAGCCGTCCTCGTCGCGGCGTCCCTGCCGCGCCGTCCTGGCCTTCGTTCTTTCCTCAGCGCGCCGGATGCCTCCAGCAAACCCTCGCCTGTTAGGGCGTATATTTTTCCGAAATACTGCTTCGCCTGTTATTAACATGCGTAATCAGAACTGAAGACAGGGAAACCTGACGAAAATGAAAAAATGAACAGCAATAAGCTGTGATGCTTTTGTGGTATCTGAAGCGATGTTTCCTGACATCTGAAGCGATACAGGCGTTGGTTTTAACACAGGTATCAAAGCGGGGGAGTTGGGCCGGCCTTCCCGTCCCGCTGAGCGGATGCAGGATTTCCGGATGAGCCGACAGGACGTCGGCGAAAGTCAGGCCGCGCCAGGGACGGCGCGTCCTGACGGTCCGGCAGAAATCCTGAAGCAGCGAAGGGACCGCGCAGCGGCGGGTGGGCAGGACGGGAGCCCGGGGTCAAGGGGCCGCGGCGACTGGCGGCCCCTTGTCGGTCGCCCGCAGGGGGCGGACTGAAACTGCCCGCCGCCTGGCGAGCGAAACCTTCTCAGAGTTACATAACTGGATGCCGCTCAGGCAAAAAAAAAACGGCACAACAGGCCGTAACCCGTTGTACCGCTTTCTCAGCGCTGACGCGCTATTACGAAGCCAGTGAAAGCGTTGGTTTCGCCTTGACCGCCAGCCATTCGGCAATGCGTGCCTGCTGGGCTTCGTTCAGCCACATACCCTGTTTGGTACGACGCCAGATCGCGTCATCCACTTCACGCACCCACTCGTGCTGCACCAGGTAACGCAACTCAGCTTCATAAAACTCATGACCGAAGTTTTCACCCAGATCTTCCAGCGATGTCGCATCTTTAAGCAACACTTCGGTGCTGCTACCGTAAGTGCGGGCGTAGTGACGTGCCATGTTTTCAGTAATGAACGGATAACGGCGGCGCAGGCTGGCCGCGTAATCGTCGCTGCTGCCGGAAATATTACCGCCGGGCAGCACGCAGTTTTTAGTCCAGGCCGCACCTGCGTCAGGATAATACTTCGACAACTTCTCCATCGCATGTTCGGCCAGCTTGCGATAGGTCGTTAATTTACCGCCGAAAACGGACAGCAGCGGCGTTTCACCGTTGTCATCACGCACATCCAGTGTGTAATCGCGCGTAATAGCCTGCGGCGAATCTGACTCATCGTCACACAGTGGGCGCACGCCGGAATAGGTCCAGACGATATCATCAGGCGTTAACTGCTTTTTGAAATGGCCGTTGTACACCTTCAGGATGTAGTCGATTTCGCTATCGTCAATGGCAACGTTTTTCGGATCGCCTTTGTATTCCACGTCGGTGGTACCGATGATGGAAAACTCGTCCATCCACGGAATAACAAACACAATGCGGTTGTCTTCGTTTTGCAGAATATAAGCCTGCTTCTCATTGTGTACGCGCGGCACCACGATATGGCTGCCTTTGATCAGACGAATACCATAAGGTGATTTCAGTTCCAGGCCATCATCAAAGAACTGCTTAACCCACGGGCCTGCGGCGTTGACCAGGCCTTTAGCCTGCCAGGTGAAGGTTTTGCCGCTGTCGATATCCTCAGCTTCCACCATCCACAAACCCTTTTCACGCCAGGCGCGGGTCACACGCGTGCGGGTACGCACTTCACCACCATGCTTAACCACTTCCTGCGCGTTCAGTACCACCATGCGGGCATCGTCCACCCAGCAGTCTGAATACTCGAAACCGCGCTTAATTTCGGGTTTGAGTGCTGACTCTGCACCGAAGCTCAGGCTCTTACTGCTCGGCAGGCTGGTACGTTTGCCCAGATGGTCGTACATAAACAACCCGGTGCGGATCATCCATGCCGGACGCAGATGCGGGCGATGCGGTAAGCGAAATCGCATAGGGAACGCGATATGAGGCGCCATCTTTAACAGCACTTCGCGTTCTGCCAGGGCTTCGCTCACCAGACGGAATTCATAATGTTCAAGGTAGCGCAGGCCACCATGAATCAGTTTTGAGCTGGCGGAAGAGGTCGCGCAAGCCAGGTCCCGCGCCTCTAGCATTAACACCGACAGTCCGCGTCCTGCAGCGTCTGCTGCGATGCCAGCACCGTTGATGCCGCCGCCGATAACGATCAGGTCTTTGGTTTCCACGTTGTCTCCTCCGATGTTCGGAATAGTTCACTTATGTTCGTTTTCGAGCATAATCATAATCGCAAACCAACATTGACGCCAGTATTTAACCACCTAAAAACAATTTTGCGTGATATGGATAACATTATGTCGGCGTAAAGGTGAATAGCCGTAGTCATTGTCAGGTTATTGGCGAGGATTATCGGGTTACACTAGACGCCATTTTGACGATGTGATGAGAGACACCATGGAAACCTACCAATGTATTGATGTTCATCAGGCTGAGCAGCGTCTGGCACAAGGCGCAGTGATGGTGGATATCCGCGATGCGCAAAGCTTTGCTCTTGGTCATGCCAGCGGCGCCTTGCATTTGTCGAACGCCAACCTCAATGATTTTATCAGCTCAACCGACACGAGCCTGCCGGTGCTGGTGATGTGCTATCACGGCAACAGCAGTAAAAGTGCAGCAGATTATTTGCACAGCCAGGGATTTACGACGGCTTACAGTATTGATGGCGGGTTTGATGCCTGGCGCGCCGCCTTCCCCCAACAGGTGATCAGTGGCGCTGAGTGACTGGTCAGGCGTAACACGGAGAGTGAGCAATGCGCATTACCCAATTTAATCAGCCGCGCATGGCGCAGGCTTTTGTTGACTACATGGCAACGCGCGGCGTGAAATTGCGTATAGAGCGTGAAAGTCAGTACGTCATTATGCTGGATGATGAAAGTCAGCTTTCGATGGTCGAAAACGAACTTCAGCAGTTTGTGCGCGATCCCAACCATCCTCGCTATCAGGCTGCAAGCTGGCACAGTGGCAAAACCGACAGCGGCTTGCGCTATGAGCGAGGCAATATTTGGGCAAATATCCGTGAACGTGCCGGGCCACTGACCATGGTAGTGATGTTCGCCTGTATTGCGGTGTTTGTGCTGATGCAGGTCCTGGGCGATCGCACCGTAATGTACTGGCTGGCATGGCCAGATAGCGATCAGCATTTTGAAGTCTGGCGCTGGTTCAGCCATGTGCTGCTTCACTTCTCTCTGCTTCACATCCTGTTTAATCTGATGTGGTGGTGGTATCTCGGTGGTGCGGTAGAAAAACGGCTGGGCAGTGGTAAGCTTTTTGTCATTTTTATCATTTCAGCGTTGCTCAGCGGCTGGCTTCAGTCGAAATTTAGCGGCATCTGGTTTGGCGGCTTGTCCGGCGTGGTCTATGCCCTGATGGGTTACTGCTGGCTGCGCGGTGAACGCGATCCGGACAGCGGTATTTATCTGGAGCGTGGGTTAATCGGTTTTGCACTTGTCTGGCTGGTGGTGGGCTGGTTTGGTGCATTTGGTCTGGCTATCGCTAACGCAGCACACGTTGGTGGACTGCTTGTCGGACTGGCAATGGCGTTTGTCGACACACGCAAGCGTAAACGGTAGTCACAACGAATAAGAATAAGCCCGAAACAGGAGAGGAATGTGAAGCAGACGCAACGTCATGACGCCATTATTGATCTGGTTCGGCGTCAGGGATATGTCAGTACCGAGGAGCTGGTCGATCATTTTGAGGTCAGCCCACAAACGATTCGTCGTGATTTAAACGACCTTGCCGATCAAAATAAAATTCAGCGCCATCACGGCGGCGCGGCCTTGCCTTCCAGTTCAGAGAATACCGCCTGGCAGGATCGCAAGATGATGTGGTCAGCAGAGAAAGCGCGTATTGCACAGCGGGTTGCCAGCCAGATACCGGACGGCGCAACGCTGTTTATCGATATTGGTACCACGCCGGAAGCCGTGGCTCATGCGTTGCTAAATCACAGTGATTTACGCGTGGTGACCAATAACCTGAACGTGGCAATGCTGTTGATGGGCAAGCCAGACTTCCGGGTCATTATCGCTGGCGGAGAAGTGCGTACCCGTGATGGTGCGGTCATGGGGGAAGCGACGCTCGATTTTATTTCACAATTTCGCCTCGATTACGGCATCCTCGGCATCAGCGGTATCGATATGGACGGCTCATTGCTGGAGTTCGACTATCACGAAGTCCGCACCAAACGCGCCATTATCGAAAACTCGCGCTGCGTCATGCTGGTCGTCGACCACTCTAAATTTGGCCGTAATGCGATGGTCAATCTGGGCAACATGAGCCAGCTTGATTATCTCTACACTGATAAAATGCCGCCTAACAGCATTATGAAAGTTATTGAACAGCATGAGGTTCATCTCGAACTCTGCTAACCCCTCTACGCCAGTTAGACAACTGGCGTTTTTCAAACCTGCCTGTCGCTTTTTTCTCCACTCACGTATTTAATGAATAGGGTCGCTGGCAATATTGCTGGCCCATGTGCATTCCATTTTTGCTTCACCCATATGGATACAGAAGGGAGTGATATGCCACAGCAGAAATTCAACAAATCCCGTTTTCAGGCTGCGTTAACCCGTCACTGGCAGCATCTTGGTTTCTCCTCCGCAAGGCAAATGACATCCCACCAGTGGTGGCAGGCTATCAGTGCCACAGTAAGTGAACTGCTCAATGCGCAACCGACCGTCCGGGGCGCGACACCACAGCGCCACGTGAACTATCTTTCCATGGAGTTTCTGCTGGGACGTCTTACGGGAAATAACCTGCTGAATTTAGGTTGGTATGATGAGGTCAAATCCCTGCTGGCTGAATATCAGGTTGAATTAAGCGAATTACTGGAAGAAGAGGTCGATCCGGCATTGGGCAATGGCGGCCTCGGCAGGCTGGCGGCCTGTTACATGGACTCGATGGCGACGGTTGGGCAGCCCGCCACTGGGCATGGGCTTAACTACCAGTACGGTTTGTTTCGTCAGCGCTTTGAAGAGGGGAAACAGGTTGAGGCACCCGATGACTGGGAGCGCGAGACCTATCCCTGGTTTCGTCATAACGCCGCGCTGGATGTCCGCGTCGCGATGGGCGGAAAAATCATAAAGCAGGATGACGGGCGTAAAGTGTGGGAGCCCGCCATTTATCTTCGTGGAGAAGCCTGGGATTTGCCGGTAACGGGTTATCGCAATGGCGTCACCCTGCCGTTGCGGCTGTGGAAAGCCACCAGTGAGCATCCCTTTGACCTGACCCTGTTCAACGACGGTAAGTTTTTACAGGCTGAGAAGCAGGGGATTGATGCCGCCAGCCTGACCAAAGTGCTCTATCCCAATGACAATCATCCACAGGGCAAACGCCTGCGTTTGATGCAGCAATATTTTCAGTGTGCCTGTGCGGTTGCCGATATTCTGCGTCGCCATCATCAGGCGGGCAGAAGCATTCATGCCCTGCCGGATTTTGAAGTGATTCAGCTTAACGATACGCATCCCACTATCGCCATTCCGGAGATGCTGCGCCTGCTGCTGGATGAGCACCAGTTAAGTTGGGATGAAGCCTGGCATATCACCAGCCGCGTGTTTGCTTACACCAATCACACCTTAATGCCCGAAGCCCTGGAGCGCTGGGATGAGAAGCTGATGCGCAGCCTGCTGCCGCGCCACATGATGATTATCAAAGAGATTAATCGTCGCCTGAAGCAGCAGATAAAGCAGCGCTGGCCTGATGACAAAGCGCTTTGGAACAAGCTGGCGGTGGTCGCCGACGGTCAGGTCAGAATGGCCAACCTCTGCGTCGTCAGTGGTTTTGCGGTGAATGGCGTGGCTGCACTGCATTCCGGGCTGGTCGTGACGGATCTTTTCCCCGAGTACCATCAGCTCTGGCCACAGAAGTTTCATAATGTCACCAACGGCATTACGCCACGCCGCTGGATCAAGCAGTGTAATCCCGCCTTAGCGGGGCTGATTGATGAAACCCTGAAGCGTGAATGGGTCAATAACCTGACCGCGTTGCAGGGGCTGGAGCCTTTCGCCGACGATCCCGCTTTCCGTCAGCGCTTTCGTGCCGTTAAGCAACATAACAAGGCGCGTCTGGCCACTTACATTGCGCAGCGCACCGGCATTGTGGTTAACCCGAACGCGATTTTTGACGTGCAGATCAAACGTCTGCACGAATACAAACGCCAGCATCTCGGCCTGTTGCATATCCTGCACTGCTATAAAAACGTCCGCGACAACCCCAACGATGCCAGTATTATCCCCCGCGTGTTTCTGTTTGGCGCTAAAGCTGCACCGGGCTATTACCTGGCAAAAAACATTATCTATGCCATCAACAAGGTGGCTGAGGTGGTGAATAACGACCCGCTTGTCGGCGACAAACTCAAGGTGGTTTTCATTCCTGATTACCGCATCACGGCAGCCGAATATCTGATTCCCGCCGCCGATTTGTCAGAGCAAATTTCAACGGCGGGCTATGAAGCGTCCGGCACCGGCAACATGAAGCTGGCGCTAAATGGCGCGCTGACGATTGGCACGCTGGATGGCGCAAACGTGGAAATTGCGGAGCAGGTCGGCGCAGAAAATATTTTTATTTTCGGCAATACCGTGGATGACGTTAAAGCCCTGAAAGCTGGAGGTTATAAGCCGCAAAAAGTCCGTAAGCACAACAAAGAACTGGATGCACTGCTGACGTCACTGAAAAAAGGGAAGTTCAGTCATGGCGATAAGCATGCATTCGACCTAATGTTGGATAGCCTGACAAAAAATGGCGATCCCTGGCTGGTGCTGGCGGATTATCAGGCTTATATCGATGCGCAAAAACGGGTTGAGGCCTTGTGGCGTGATCAGGAAGCCTGGACGCGCGCGGCGATTCTTAATACGGCGCGCACCGGTATTTTTAGTTCGGATCGATCGATTCGGGACTACCAACAGCGCATCTGGCAGGCGCAACGCTAAGGAATTGCGATGAAATCTACGTCACTTGATAAAGCCGCACTGGCGGCGGGAATCGCGCTCACGTATTTCGATGCGAACGGTGAACCCGAAGCCATCAGTGATGACACCAAGCGCGCCTTACTGGCCGTGATGGAAAACCCGCAGAAAGCCGGTAAATCCCCGCTGCCGCCCGTCGTTGTCTTCAGTGGCAATCGTCAACGCGTGCTCACGCCCGAGATCGACGGCAGCATAAACTGGCAGTTACAGACGGAAATAGGAAAGACTTTTAGCGGATCGCTGACGGGCGGTGAAGCCTTTACATTGCCTTCCCCTTTGGGACAGGGCTATCACCAACTTACCCTGAGCAAGGGGAAACGTGAGTGGCACACGCGCGTGATCATTACACCGCGCCGCTGCTATCTGCCTCCGGCCTTGCGCGCCGGAGAGAAACGCTGGGGCGCGCTGGTTCAGCTTTACACCGTGCGTTCCGGTAAAAACTGGGGCATCGGTGATTTTGGCGATCTGGAAACCCTGCTGGAGCAGCTTGCCGCTCGCGGCGGCGACTTTGTCGGACTCAACCCCTTGCATGCGCTCTATCCGGCCAGCCCCGCTTTTGCCAGTCCTTACAGCCCCTCATCGCGTCGCTGGCTGAATATCATCTACATCGATGTGTCACAGGTTGCCGATTTTCAACAAAGCAGCGCAGGTCAGAAGTGGTGGAAAAGTGCCAAAACCCAAAAGGCGTTAAATCAGGCTCGTGAAACCGAGTGGGTGGATTACGACGCCGTCATGGCACTGAAAATTACGGCATTACGTCACGGCTGGGCACAGTTTCAGGCCCGGGGTGCAGACGATGAGCAGAAGCGGCAGTTTGCAGCGTTTATCCAGCAGGGCGGTGACAGCCTGCGCTATCAGGCTGCCTATGATGGCCTGCAGGTTGAAATGCAGGGCAAAGGTGCCGCGCACGCCGGCTGGCCAGCATGGCCTGAGGGCTGGCGTAACAGCCAGTCTTCTGACGTTCAGGATTGGTGCGCACAGCACGCGGATGAGATTGCCTTCTGGCAGTGGTTGCAGTGGCTGGCTCAGCAACAGTTTTCTCAGTGCTGGGCGCGGAGTCAGGCGCTGGGAATGAGCGTGGGGCTGTATCGCGATCTGGCCGTCGGCGTGGCAGAGGGCAGTGCCGAAACCTGGCACGATCCCGAGCTTTATCGCCTCAAGGCGTCCATCGGCGCGCCGCCTGACAGACTTGGCCCGTTGGGACAAAACTGGGGACTGCCGCCAATGGACCCTCACGTATTGCAGGCCAGGGGCTATCAGCCTTTTATCGATATATTGCGCGCCAATATGCGTGACTGCGGTGCATTACGTATCGATCACGTGATGGCTCTGCTACGTCTCTGGTGGGTCCCGGCAGGGGAAACGGCGGATAAAGGCGCGTACGTCGCTTACCCGGTGCACGACCTGCTTGGCATTCTGGCTCTGGAAAGCCAGCGCCAGCGCTGCATGGTGATTGGCGAGGACTTAGGCACCGTACCCAAAGAGATCGTCAGTCTGCTCCGCGACAGCGGCGTGTTTTCCTGGAAAGTGTTGTGGTTTGAGCAGGAAAAACAGGGCGATTATCGCGCGCCACAGCATTATCCACGCCAGTCCATCGCCAGCGCCAGTACGCACGATCTCCCTACGCTGACCGGCTTCTGGAGTGCAGGCGATTTGCAGCTTGGTGAGAAAATCGGGCTGTATCCTGACGCGCAAACGGTACTCAATTTGCAGCAGCAGCGGATGAAACAGAAACAGGCGTTACTCGACGCGCTGCATAAAGCGGGAGCCGTGCCGGCGCGTAGCGCAAAACGGGCGGATTCTCTGGCGATGACGGCTGAACTGAATCAGTCCGTCCACCGTTTTCTGGCGGACACAAACAGTGCACTGCTCGGGCTGCAGCCAGAGGACTGGCTGGGGATGACCACGCCGGTGAATGTGCCGGGAACGGTGGAGCAATATCCCAACTGGCGGCGTAAGCTGGCCCAACCGCTGGAAAGCATCTTTGCCGATGAAGAGGTGAATAAACTGCTGAAAACCGTGACCAAACGACGTAAGGCAGGATAGTGTCAGGACGCGCGACAGCGGGGCTGTCGCGCGGATACATCAGTAGAAGGAGTGCTCGCCGCGCTGGTGTTCGGTGATATCGCGCACGCCTTTCAGTTGTGGGAAGGCCGCCAGCAGTTCTTTCTCAATGCCATCCTTCAGGGTGACGTCAATCATCGAACAGCCGTTACAGCCGCCACCGAATTGCAGAATCGCAAAACCGTCTTCGGTGATTTCCATCAGCGAAACGCGACCGCCATGACCGGCCAGTTGCGGGTTAATCTGAGCCTGTAACAGGTATTCAACGCGCTCGACCATGGGCGCATCATCGGACACTTTGCGCATTTTAGCGTTAGGCGCCTTAAGCGTCAGTTGCGAACCCAGGTTATCCGTCACGAAGTCGATTTCAGCGTCTTCCAGATAAGGCGCGCTCAGCTCATCAACATAGGCTGACAGCTTTTCAAACTTCAGTTCAGTATCAGTCGCTTCCACCGCATCAGGTGGGCAGTAGGACACACCGCATTCGGCAGTTGGCGTACCCGGGTTAATCACGAATACGCGAATCTGGGTGCCATCTTCTTGTTTGGATAGCAGTTTTGAAAAATGCTCTTGGGCAGAATCAGTAATTCGGATCATGTCATTTGCTCAATAGTTGACTAATTTAGTTGGTTATAATACGCCCATCATCCAGGCTCTACAAGGTACGGCACAGGCACCAGACTTGCACGCTGGCTGCGCCTCGCCTGTGTAGCAGGCGGCTAATTTCTCTTACCGTGCTGCCGGTCGTGACCACATCATCGATTAAGGCAATATGGCGGCCGGTCACATCCGTTTCAAGGCAAAACGCGCCGCGTAAATTGCGGCGACGCTGACGGGCACTTAACTGATGCTGAATGGCGGCTGCGCGCTGACGGGATAACGCCTGGCTGAATTCGCAGCCCAGCCAGCGTGACAGCGGTGTCGCCAGCAGGGCTGTTTGATTGTAACCGCGCCACCAGCAGCGTTGTGAATGCAGCGGAACACACATCAGTAAGTCGGGACGACGGGCCTGTCCTCTGCGATACGCATCCAACCAGCTTAGCAAAAGCAGCCGGGCCAGCATCACCCTAAGTGCGGTAATGCCCGAGAATTTTAATTGATTCACCCAGGAACTGAGCGGTGGCTGATAATGGCTGACGCAGACTAACGCCTGCCAGGGCGGCGGTTTACGCAAACAGCGGCCACAGGACAGGCTGCCGGATGCGGCTGGCAGGCCGCAGCGTGGACAGCGTGACGGCAGGCGAGGTAACTGACGCATACAGACGCAGCACAGGCCATGCAGCGCGATGCGCAGCGGCAACTGACATAGCCAACACAGGGCAGGCATTGGTAGCATAGTGACCTCCTTATCAATCATGGAATAGTAACGGATGAGCTCACTTTACTGGCATACCTGTGGCGAAGGCGATGACGATCTTGTGCTGCTGCACGGCTGGGGACTGAATGCGGAAGTGTGGCAAAACATTGTGCCGCGACTCAGCGCACAATATCGCCTGCACCTGGTCGATCTGCCAGGCTATGGCCGCAGCCAGGGCTTCAGCGCCCTGTCGCTGGAACAGATGGCGCAGGCACTGCTGCCGCGTCTGCCGCCGCGCGCTGTTGTCCTGGGTTGGTCGCTTGGCGGGCTGGTCGCCACGCAGTTGGCGTTGAGCGAGCCAGAACGGTTGCGTGCGCTGATCATGGTGGCCTCTTCGCCCTGTTTTACCGCCCGTGATGACTGGCCGGGTATTGCTCCCTTAACCTTGCATAACTTCCAGCAGCAGCTCAGCCACGACTTTCAGCGCACCGTGGAGCGTTTTCTGGCGCTGCAGACGATGGGAACAGAAACCGCACGTGCCGATGCGCGCAAACTCAAAGACATTGTTTTGTCGCAGCCTGTGCCTGATGTGGCGGTGCTCAACGCTGGGCTGACAATACTGAGCGACGAAGACTTACGGGACAGGCTTACCGCCATTAGGCTGCCCTTTCTGCGGATATATGGCGCGCTGGATGGCCTGGTACCGCGCCGTATCGCGCAGCAACTGGACGCGTTGCTGCCGATGTCGCCTTCTGTCGTGATGGACAAAGCCGCCCACGCGCCCTTTATTTCGCATCCTGATGCGTTCTGCCAGCAGATTGTGTCTTTTATCAGCCAATTAGACAGATAACCGCTGCCGTAACTGGCAAATTTCTGCACAGCGACAATACTTCATGAGTGAGCAAGGCCGCTGCACTTCTATGCGATTAGTCAGGGAGATGACTATGCCGTTCGATATAGCCTTAAGCGATTTGCGGCTGCTTACATCTCAACAATGGATCATGAATGAGGGTAGACAAATGAAGGTTATGAAATGGGTCGTTGCATCAATGATGATGGGCGCAGTGTCATTCTCTGCTTTTGCGGCGAAAGAAGTCACCAAAGAAGAAGTGCAGAAGATGAACCTGACCAAAATCGGCACCGTGAATACCACGGCAGAAACCACCTCGCCGATGGATGCCAAGAAGAAGCTGTCCGAAGCAGCTGACGAGAAGGGCGGCAAGTATTTCCTGGTGATCGCCGGTCGTGAGCACGGTAAGTTCAGTGCGACAGCGGAAGTTTACAAGTAATTATCGTAGCCACATGAATTGCCAGGCATCCAGCGTTACTGGCTGGGTGCCATCAATCTTCTCACCCCTTATCACATCCTGAAAAAGGTGCGCCTCCGGTAACTGCGCCTTGACCTGCCTGCCACTGAGATTGAAAACACAGAGCAATCCCTCACCACTGTCTGGATGATAGCGTTTCATCATCAGTAGCGCATTGTCGCTCTGAAATATCATCACTGGATTATCTGGGTGAAAGGCCGACAAACGCCGACGCTGCTGAATCAGTTTGCTTAGCTGTGTATAAACCTGATGGCGTAAGCCGCTGCTGTTTACCAGCGCGTCTTCGATAACGGAGAGCGGGTACTTTTGCCGGTTGATCGCGCGGTTATGCCCTGCCTCACGCACGCCGTCATAATCATTACGTGAACCCAGTATGCTTTGGATATAGATCGCCGGCACACCGGGGAAGGCCAGTAAAATAGCATGTGCCAGCATAAAGCGTCTGAGGCGCGTTTCATCGTCATCATCTTCACGGTTAAGCGCGTCGAAATAGGTGACGTTGATTTCATAGGGGCTGGTGGTGCCGTCGGGGTTATTTTTATAGGAAATCAGTGCGCCTTCCAGCGCCAGATCGCGCACCAGGGCCGTAATCTCCACTTCAGATAAAATTCCGCGAGCCGGATTCAGGCCTATGCCATCGTGCGAGGCCAGAAAATTAAAAAAGGTTGTGTTGCCCTTGCCCACTTCCAGGGTGCTGGCCCATTGACGCAGTGCACGAGCCGAGCCGGTGTGAATGGCGTGCAGCACCAGCGGCGGCAGGGAAAACTGATAGACCATCTGGGCTTCGTCTTGCCCGTTACCAAAGTAGCTGATGTTGTCTTTATGCGGCACGTTGGTTTCCGTGATGATAACAGTGCCTGGTGCGACGACATCGGCAATGGCGCGAAACAGTTTGACCAGCAGATGGGTTTTTTCCAGATGAATACAGCGGGTGCCCGGCGTTTTCCACATGTAGCCCACCGCATCCAGCCGCACATAGTCCGCCCCATGCTTCAGATAGTCGAGTAAGACCTCAACCATGCGCATGAGCACTCTAGGACTGGCAAAGTTCAGGTCAATCTGATCGGCGCTGAACGTGGTCCAGATAAACCGGATTTCACCGTTCGCCAGCGTGAACGGCGTCAGCAGCGGCGATGTACGGGGTCGCGTGACCGCACTGAGATCGGTGCTGGGCGGCAGACTAATAAAAAAATCATCCCAGCCCTCATCCTGAGCCAGATAATGTTTAAACCACGCGCTGTGTGCCGACATATGGTTACAGACAAAATCAAACATCAGGCGTGTTTCCTGATGCAGCAAGGCAATGTCGTGCCAGTCGCCACACAGCGGATCGACCTGATGGTAATCAATGACCGAAAAACCGTCGTCGGACGAATAGGGATAAAACGGCAGGAGATGCACCAGCGGAAAGGTGGATTGCAGATGCTGCTGATAAAAACGCGAAAAGGTGTTGAGTGTGGGTTTACCCGGCTCGCGAAACTGATCGGCATAGGTAATCAGCACCACGTCCTGCTCATCCCAGTGCGCCTTTCTTGGCAGCTTGGTTGTGTCGCGGGCCTCGACGATCGCGGCGAGCAGGCGTTCACGCATGGCCTCAGGAAAGGCATCGTCATAAATCTTATCGATTAAAGCAGTGATCTTTTCCATGTAAAAGGGTGCCACAGCAGGTGTCGTTATTATGACGGGCGTCTTTTTAGCGTAGCGTCAGGGTGGGGATTTTCAACTTAATCGTGCAAGGCCGGTCTGAAAAACCGCTGAAAAGCCGTCAGCGTGAAGCGGACGGGATGCTCTGCATCCATCACAAATACCCACAGGCGTTGCGCGGTAAACAATGAATGGCCACAGGGTTTGGTTCGTTCAGGTAAACCGAATCAGCCGCGGGACAGGGGATAATGACGGTGGGGGCAGGAATGACAGTCACCTCCACCCCGACAGCAGGGATAAGAGGTGACTGCGTGGTTTTTATCTAGCGTTTTTTACCCAGTGCCGCCGCGAGAGCGTCACTCATGGCGCTATTGCCTGCGGGCTGGCTGACGGGACGTGGGCGGCCCTTATTGGCGGCCGGACGTTTTTCTTCACGTGCCGTATTGCTCTTACCACCCCGGGCATTTCCTTCACCCGGCTGCTCGTCAAGGCGCATGGTCAAGGCAATGCGCTTACGTTGCAGATCCACTTCCATCACTTTGACTTTAACGATGTCGCCCGCTTTGACGACCTGATGAGGATCTTCCACAAACTTGTCTGATAGCGAAGAGATATGCACCAGGCCATCCTGATGCACGCCAATATCGACGAACGCACCAAAGTTCGTGACGTTAGTGACGGCACCTTCCAGTACCATGCCCGGCATCAGATCGTTCATGGTTTCCACGCCCTCGGCAAACTGCGCCGTTTTAAATTCAGGACGAGGATCGCGGCCCGGCTTTTCCAGCTCTTTCATGATGTCGGTAACGGTCGGTAAGCCAAAGCGGTCGTCGGTAAAGTCCACCGCTTTCAGGTTACGCAGGCTGGTGGGGTTGCCCATCAGCTCATTCAGCGCCTGCTCGGTCGCCGCCAGAATACGCTCGACTACCGGATAGGCTTCCGGGTGCACCGTTGAAGCATCCAGTGGATTGTCGCCGTGGTTGATACGCAGAAAGCCCGCGCACTGCTCAAACGCTTTAGGCCCTAAACGGCTGACCTTGAGTAGCTGCTGGCGGTTCTGGAAACGGCCATTCTCATCACGCCAGCCCACAATATTTTGCGCCATCATACGGGTTAACCCGGCCACGCGCGTCAACAGCGGAACCGAGGCTGTATTCAGATCGACACCGACGGCGTTCACACAGTCTTCTACTACCGCATCCAGTTTTTTCGCTAACTGGCTCTGGCTGACGTCATGCTGATACTGACCTACGCCGATCGATTTCGGATCGATTTTCACCAGCTCGGCCAGGGGATCTTGCAGACGACGGGCGATCGAGACCGCGCCACGCAGTGAGACATCAAGATCCGGGAATTCCAGCGCGGCTAATTCAGACGCAGAGTAAACCGAAGCGCCGGCTTCGCTGACGATAACTTTCTGTGCCGTGACCTGCGGGAACTGCTTTTGCAGATCCAGGAAGAAACGCTCGGTTTCACGTGAGCCCGTACCATTGCCGATGGCCACCAGTTCGACCTGATGTTTCACGCACAGCGCCGCGACCGCAGCGGCTGCTTTGGCGGTTTGTCCTGTGTGCGGATAGACCGTGTCGGTAGCAACCACCTTGCCGGTCGCGTCAACCACGGCAACTTTCACACCGGTACGCAGGCCGGGGTCCAGGCCCATCGTGGCTCTCATGCCCGCAGGTGCCGCCATTAACAGGTCGTGCAGGTTACGGGCAAAGACGTTAATGGCCTCATCTTCAGCGCGCTCACGTACGGTGCCCATCAGCTCGGTTTCCAGATGCAGCATAACCTTGATGCGCCATGTCCAACTGACCACGGCTTTGCGCCAGCTGTCGGCCGGTGCATTATTCAGTCGCAGATTCAGGTGCTCTGTAATCAAGGTTTCGCCGTGGCTTTCGCGCGGCGGCTCATCAAACTGGGGATCGGCATTCAGCGACAGCTGTAACACACCTTCATTACGACCGCGCAGCATGGCCAGCGCGCGATGTGATGGAACGCTGTGCAGCGGCTCATGGTGATCGAAATAGTCGCGGAATTTAGCGCCTTCTTCCTCTTTACCTTCCACCACTTTTGAAACCAGGTGGGCGTTTTTCCACAGATAGTGACGGACTTTAGCCAGCAGCGCGGCATCTTCAGCGAAGCGTTCCATCAGAATGTAACGCGCGCCATCCAGCGCGGCGCGGACATCAGCGACGCCGTTATCTGCATTGACATAGCCTGCCGCCACCTGCTCAGGATCTTGTGACGGGTCCTGCCATAACGTGTCGGCCAGCGGTTCCAGCCCGGCTTCAATCGCAATCTGTCCACGTGTACGGCGCTTAGGTTTATAGGGCAGGTAGAGATCTTCGAGTTCGGTTTTGCTGAGGGTGGTATTGATGGCATTCGCCAGTTCGTCGGTGAGTTTTCCTTGTTCCTCAATGGATTTCAGGATGGCCTGCCGACGCTCGGTTAATTCACGCAGGTAGCTGAGGCGGGTTTCGAGCTGGCGGAGCTGTGTGTCATCCAGGCCGCCCGTCACCTCTTTACGATAACGTGCAATAAACGGCACGGTATTCCCTTCATCCAACAGGCGGACGGCCGCATCAACTTGCTCGGGGCGCGCCTGTAGCTCACTTGCAATTAGCTGGCTAAGAACATTCATCATCGGACTATTTTGCTTTCTGGGTTGAGAAATAGCCGATAGTTATACGGATTGATGGCTGAAATTGCCAGAGAAGCGGCCCGCTTTCAGCGATATTCTGAATCAGGCTTCAATATAACTAATTTCATTAACATACCAGCATGCCGGGCCAGCTGGCGTCTCGACCACCGCCGCGTCGCCGACCGCTTTTTTTAACAGTGCGCGGGCCATGGGCGAGTCAATGGAGATGTAATCCTTGCGGCCAAAAATCTCATCGTAACCCACAATTCGAAAGCGCTTGATGTCGCCGTCGTCGTTTTCGACTTCAACCCAGGCACCAAAAAACACTTTGCCGTCCTGCTGCGGCGAGTAATCCACAATGCGCAGTTGCTCAATGCTTTTGCTGAGATAACGGACACGGCGGTCAATTTCACGCAGGCGCTTCTTGTTGTATTGATAATCCGCATTTTCACTGCGGTCGCCAAGGCTGGCAGCCCAGGTCACTTTTTTGGTGACTTCAGGTCGCTCTTCACGCCACAGGTGATCGAGTTCTGCTTTTAAGGTATTAAAACCTTCACGCGTAATCAGTCGGGTTCTCATGGTACAGCAGCCGGTAAAATCGAAAGTGCTTCAGTGTAAAGCAAATCAGGCGTAGCGAAAAAGAGGCGAGAAAAGGGTTTTTTACGGATCAAAAAACCCTTGTACGGCTTTTGCAGGGGACGGCACGGCCTTAGTCAGACCAATGCGCGTCCCTGAGGGGCAAGTCTTACTTACCGGCCTTGGTCGATGTCGTGGTCGAGGTGCTGCTTCCGTTGCCGTCACCGCCGCCGCCGCCCGCCGTTGCCAGTGCTACGCCTAACAGTGCGCCGACTGCGCCAATACCGATAGCATTTGAGTTACCCTGGGCTGTGGTGGTGGCCTGTGCGCCCGCAGCTTCACCGGTTGCGGTTGCGGCATAAGTCTGACCCACACTGAATAAAGCCAGCGCGCTCAGCAGTAAAATCGTTTTTTTCATTATGGTTTCCCCGTAAAACGGCAAATTGGTGTCGCTACAGTCTGGGTGATATTTATCCGGGCGCAAAGCGGGCTTTACTGATTGATTTATCTCTCTTTACCTGTAACTGGCCTTATTGGGGGTGAATCTCAAACTAATCCGAGAGAGGTCGCGTATTAACCTGTTTTTTTGCGGGATATTATGCTGTTATCAGAGGGGAAAACCGCCACATGCCAGATATGTCATCCGTCACTGATTTAATTTAAGGCAAATTTTCTGGCAAGCAGTTGAATTTACACGCACTGTCAGCCAGTGCATCCTGTTTAAACCAGGCAATAGCGGAATTTTACCTAATATTTCAGATTTGCCGTATTCTGTTTAACGCAGGTGGTGATGACACAGCTTCTCAGGCAGTCAGACCGAAATTTAAATATAAGCTGCTGTTTAATATGCTTTGTAACAATTTTGACTAGAATATAAACCATTAAACACTGTCACTGTGCCGCATCTTTTTTTAACAATATCGGCTCAGGCAATCGCGCCTTTGGGAGTTAAAAATGCAAGAAAACTACAAGATTCTGGTCGTCGATGACGATATGCGTTTGCGTGCACTACTGGAGCGCTATCTTACCGAGCAGGGCTTTCAGGTGCGCAGTGTCGCCAACGCCGAACAAATGGATCGTCTGTTAACCCGCGAATCCTTCCATTTAATGGTGCTTGACCTGATGCTGCCGGGCGAAGATGGCCTTTCCATCTGCCGCCGTCTGCGTAGTCAGAGCAACCCGATGCCTATCATCATGGTGACAGCCAAGGGTGAAGAAGTGGACCGTATTGTCGGACTGGAGATCGGTGCTGACGACTATATTCCAAAACCGTTTAACCCGCGTGAGCTGCTGGCGCGTATTCGCGCCGTGTTGCGCCGTCAGGCCAACGAACTGCCAGGCGCGCCTTCTCAGGAAGAAGCGGTCATTGCCTTTGGTAAGTTCAAACTCAACCTGGGCACGCGCGAGATGTTCCGTGAAGATGAACCTATGCCATTGACCAGCGGTGAATTCGCCGTGCTCAAGGCGCTGGTCAGCCACCCACGTGAGCCGCTGTCGCGCGACAAACTGATGAACCTGGCCCGTGGTCGTGAATACAGCGCCATGGAACGTTCTATCGACGTTCAGATTTCTCGTCTGCGCCGCATGGTGGAAGAAGATCCTGCTCACCCACGCTATATCCAGACCGTTTGGGGCCTGGGTTATGTGTTTGTTCCGGACGGCAGTAAAGCATGAGGCGGCTGCGCTTCTCGCCACGAAGTTCGTTTGCCCGCACCCTGTTGTTGATCGTTACCTTGCTGTTTGTCAGCCTGGTAACGACCTACCTGGTGGTGCTGAACTTTGCCATTCTTCCCAGTCTGCAACAGTTTAATAAAGTCCTCGCGTATGAAGTGCGTATGTTGATGACAGACCGTTTACAGCTGGAAGATGGCACGCAGCTTGAAGTGCCGCCCGCTTTTCGCCGCGAAATTTATCGTGAACTGGGTATTTCGCTCTATACCAATGCGGCAGCAGAGGAGAGCGGACTGCGCTGGGCGCAGCACTATAAGTTTCTTAGCGATCAGATGGGCCAGCAGCTTGGCGGCCCCACGGACGTTCGCGTCGAGGTAAACAAAAACTCCCCCGTTGTCTGGTTAAAGACCTGGCTATCGCCCGATATCTGGGTACGGGTGCCGTTAACCGAGATCCATCAGGGTGACTTCTCGCCGCTGTTCCGCTATACCCTGGCGATTATGTTGCTGGCGATAGGCGGTGCCTGGCTTTTTATCCGAATTCAAAACCGCCCGCTGGTCGATTTAGAGCATGCCGCACTCCAGGTGGGTAAAGGCATCATTCCGCCACCGTTACGTGAATATGGCGCGTCGGAAGTGCGATCGGTCACGCGAGCTTTTAACCAAATGGCGGCGGGCGTCAAGCAGCTTGCCGATGACAGAACGCTGCTGATGGCGGGCGTCAGTCATGATTTACGCACGCCGTTAACCCGTATTCGCCTTGCGACCGAAATGATGAATGAGCAGGATGGCTACCTGGCCGAGTCGATTAACAAAGACATCGAAGAGTGTAACGCCATCATTGAGCAATTCATTGATTACCTGCGCACCGGGCAGGAGATGCAGACTGAGCTGGCCGATCTCAATAGCGTGCTGGGTGAGGTGGTGGCAGCAGAAAGCGGTTACGAACGCGAAATTGAAAATGCGGTCATGGCGGAAGAGCTCATGCTGGAGATCAATCCGCTCTCCATCAAGCGCGCTCTGGCTAACCTGGTGGTGAACGCCGCGCGCTACGGTAACGGCTGGATTAAGGTCAGCAGTGGACGGGAACTGCACCGGGCCTGGTTCCAGGTTGAAGATGATGGTCCCGGCATTAAGCCTGACCAGTTGGCCCATCTGTTTCAGCCTTTTGTGCGCGGTGACAGCGCACGAAGCACCAGCGGCACGGGCCTGGGGCTGGCGATAGTGCAACGCATCATCGATGCGCATCAAGGGTCGCTGGAGATAGGTGACAGTGAACGAGGCGGATTACGCATCCGTGCCTGGCTACCCTTAGCGGAAAACCCCGAGGTGGTTCCACATAGCGGCAACCTGACGCTGAGTTGAGCAACAACGGCGCGGCCGGTTAAGCCGCGCCGTTGTTATTAGCGCAGTGGACCTGCTTTTACCAACGCGGCACCGGCCGCATTATCGGTATACTTTTCAAAGTTGGTGATAAAACGCTGTGCTAAATCATCTGCGGCAGCGTGCCACTTCTCTTCGCTTTCCCATGTACGACGCGGGTCGAGCGTTTCGGCATCCAAATCGCCCAGGGTTTTTGGCACCTGCAGGTTGAACACCGGCAGGGTCTCCGTTGGCGCATCGTCCAGCTCACCTGCGAGAATGGCGTTGATGATAGCGCGGGTATTCTTCAATGAGATACGCTTGCCACTGCCGTTCCAGCCCGTATTAACCAGATAAGCCTGCGCGCCCGCCGCTTCCATGCGTTTCACCAACACTTCTGCATACTGTGTGGGATGCAGCGTCAGGAAGGCTGCGCCAAAACAGGCTGAGAAGGTCGGGGTTGGTGCGGTCACACCTCGTTCCGTGCCGGCCAGCTTCGCGGTAAATCCAGACAGGAAATGATACTGGGTCTGCTCTGGCGTCAGCCTGGAGACCGGCGGTAGCACGCCAAAGGCATCGGCAGTCAGGAAAATGACTTTCTTCGCATGGCCTGCTTTGGAAACCGGCTGCACGATATTGTCGATGTGGTTAATCGGATAAGACACGCGGGTATTTTCGGTTTTGCTACCATCCGCAAAATCGATGCTCCCGTCTTCACGCACCACCACGTTTTCCAGCAGGGCATTACGACGAATAGCGCGATAGATTTCTGGCTCAGCCTGTTCGGAGAGGTTAATCGTCTTGGCGTAGCAACCGCCTTCGAAGTTAAACACGCCATCGTCATCCCAGCCGTGTTCATCATCGCCGATTAACTGGCGATCCGGATCGGTAGACAGCGTGGTTTTACCCGTACCGGAAAGCCCAAAAAACACCGCGACGTCGCCTGCTTTACCCACGTTAGCGGAGCAGTGCATGGAGGCAATGCCCTTCAACGGCAACAGGTAGTTCATCACCGCGAACAGCCCTTTTTTCATTTCTCCGCCGTACCACGTGCCACCAATCAACTGCATACGTTCGGTCAGATTAAAGGCGACGAAGTTCTCAGAATGCAGCCCCTGGGCCTGCCAGTCAGGATTGGTGCATTTTGCGCCATTCATCACCACAAAATCAGGCGTGAAGTTATCCAGTTCGGCCGCGCTCGGCTGAATGAACATGTTTTTAACGAAATGCGCCTGCCAGGCAACTTCAGTCACAAAGCGTACGCTCAGACGTGAATCCGGGTTGGCACCGCAGAAGGCATCAATAACAAACAGGCGTTTCCCGGAGAGCTGCTGGGTGACGCATTTTTTCAGCGCCTGCCAGGTTTCCTGGGACAGCGGTTGGTTATCGTTCTTGCCGGTGCCTTGATCGTTCCACCACAGCGTATCGCGCGTGGTGTCATCACGAACAATATATTTATCCTTAGGCGAGCGCCCGGTAAAAATCCCGGTATCGACTGCGATAGCGCCGCTTTGCGTCAGGGTGCCGCGCTCAAAACCTTCGAGCTCCGGGCGCATCTCTTCCTGAAACAACGTATCGTAATCAGGGTTATGAACCACGTCAGTGGTATCGGTGATGCCCAGATCGGCAAGGGCTTTCGAGGTCAGGCCGTTAACGCGCATTTTACTGCTCCTTAAATCGGTGTCTGTTCTGTAGGGCAAAGAGAGTGTGGGATCGCGTCTGTAACATGCCGCACGGCCAGGTGCGGAAACACGATCGCGCGCAGTTTACGCTACTGTGTCAGGCGAGAAAGGCTTGTTCGTTAAAAATGAGACTCAGGGCGCGTTAAGGGTATGTTTCGAACGTTTTTAAGATGTTAAGAAAGTAAAAAAAGATAATTTGCTATGTAAATTAAGGGCATAGCGATGGGGCAGGCAGGGCGGCCTGACCGCCCTGGTCCGATCAGTGAAGGCGATTGCTGTTCTCAAGGGAGTGGCTACGAATCCCGGCAATGTCTACCGCATCGAACACGTAATGTGATCCGCAGTAGTCGCAGTTCATATCGATTTTGCCATCTTCAGCAATAATCTCGTCGACTTCTTCCTGCGGCAGCGTTCTCAGTACCTCGCTGCAACGTTCGCGCGAACAGGTGCATTTGTAGACAACCGGTTGCGGGTCGTAAACGGTCACTTCTTCCTGATGGTAAAGACGCCACAGCACATCGGTCGCGGGCAAATCGATCAGCTCTTCCGTTTTAATCGTCTCGGTCAGCGTAGCCAGATGCGCAAAGTCTTCTTTATCGGTGTCCTGAGCCGGTAAAACCTGCAACAGAATCCCGGCTGCGCCTGCGTTGCTGGTGCGAATAAACAGACGAGTCGGCAACTGTTCGGAGCGCATAAAATAGTCTTCCAGACATTCACTTAGCGTCTCGCCTTCCAGACCGACCACGCCCTGATAGCGCTCGCCTTTTTCAGGCGTGATGGTAATGACCAAATAGCCATTGCCCACCATGCTCTTCAGCGTGCTGTCGTCAGGAATGTCACCTTTCATCCGTGCGATGCCGCGTAACTCCTGCTGATTGTTGCCATTAATCACGGCTAACGTCAGGGGACCATCGCCCTGAAGCTGAACGGTAATTTCACCGTCAAATTTTAGCGTTGCGGTAAGCAGGCTGGTCGCCACCAGCAATTCGCCCAGCAGGGTTTGTACCGCAGGCGGATAGTCGTGATTTTTCAGGATGGCTTGCCAGGTGTTTGAAACATTGACCAGTTCGCCGCGAACGGACGCATTTTCAAACAGATAACGACGCAGTTGATCGTGCTCAGACATAATTTTCTCTCTTTTGGCGGGCGGTGATAGGTTCAGTAACCTGTTTATTCATCACCCGATAACTTAAATTTCATCAAATCGCGGCGTTCTTTCTTGTCGGGCCGGCGATCGGGATGGGGCATGGTCAGCGCATTCATCTTGCGCGCCAGGGCTACTTTTTCACGTTTTTCAATACTGGCTTCCGTCTCGCGGTAAAGCAGCTGTGCTTCACTGGCAGAACGGCGCTGCTCGCTGATGTCGGCGATCACTACGGTGCGCTCATCATTACCCTGACGCAGGGTTAACTCAGCATCCCGCTCGACAAGCTTGCTGGGTTTACTGCGCTGGCCGTTGTAATGAACCTTGCCACCTTCAATCATCTCGCGTGCGATAGAACGGGTTTTGTAGAAACGCGCCGCCCAAAGCCATTTATCAAGACGAACGCCTTCGCTTGGTTTTTCTTTCATTGCTGCTCCCAGGCCTGAATCAGTGTGCGGTAGTCGCTTATTGCACCGTGACGCTGAAAGTGTTGTTCAGGACGACCGGAGTCAGGATTACTAACGCCCAGGCACCAGCCGATTCCCCATGATTTGGCGGCATCAAGAATGGTTTCGTTGTCATCGATGAACACTGTCCGTGATGCATCAAAGCCAGTGTGCTGCTCAACCGCCTGCCACAAACGTTGATCTTCTTTCGGATAGCCAAAGGTATGGGTGGAAAGTAATAAATCAAGGTGTGATGCTAAACCTGTTTGTCTCAGTTTAACGTCCAGATTCCAGGGATGCGCATTGGTGAGCAGGATGGTGCGTTTACCCGCCTGACGTAAAGCCTGTAAAAAAGGCAGTGTATCAACACGCAAGCTGACGCGATGGCGCTGTTCCCAGGTCATGGCATGAATGTCTAACTGCAGCGCCTGCGACCAGTAATCCAGACAATACCAGTTTAGCGTATGCGCCACGGCCTGATATTTTTCTTCAATAATCTGACGCGCCTGAGCAGCAGAAATACCGCGTTGGGTACGCAGGGTATCAGGGACAAGCTCCAGCCAGAAAAAGCGGTCAAACGCCAGATCGAGCAACGTGCCGTCCATATCGAGCAGCACGGTGTCAAAGTCAGACCGGTTGAACATCATGGTGAATTTACCCGTTGCCAGTTAGCGCAACAGGGTAGCACAGTTGCAGGGGGCTCAAAATATGGAGCGCACGCCCTGTATAGTGCTTAACGTAGGATTAAAGCATTTATCGTAATATTGCTGGATAGCATGCATACGCTGACGATTCAGATGAATGCGCCGCAATGCCAGCAGGCCGTTCACGATGCCGCAGGCCAGCAGCACCATCAGCAACAGCGCGGCACCCAGATAGCGCCATTTTGCCATGGCATCAGGCTCATTGTGCAGGGCGATGTGGCGTGTGCCGTTTGCATCGGTATAGATATTGGTAATGATGCCGGTGGCGCTGAACGGCGTATGCAGCAACAGTGAGGACAGACGTTGCAGCTCTTGCCACTGTGACGATGCATCCAGATCAAACAGCGGAACAGCAGGCTGGGGCTGATTGACGAGCTGGTGCCCTTCATCGCTGGCGATAACGAATCCGCCCGGCGGTGGGCTGTTAAGGTTCTCAGCGGCGCGACGCGTTTCACGGAAGAAGAAGGTGGAGGTCGCGGTGTGTACCAGGTTTTCCAGCGCTTCAGCACTGACCGGACGCAGCAGGACATTCATCCCGTTAAGCTGACCGGAATCGGCGCGGCTGACTAAGGTGTCCCAGTCTTTGGCATTACCCAGGTTCACCAGGGCATTTTTAAGGCGCATACAGTCCTGTGCCTGGCTGCAGAGCGCCTGCGTTTTCAGCACCAGGTCTGAAAAGTCATCCAGCAGAATCATGCCCGATTTCTGAATTGCCGAGGCTAACTGAGGATTCAGTTTGGGATCGGTGTTGGTTTCGGGATGCAGCTGTTTCGTCGTGGTATCCAGCAATGCCGAGGCTTTCTCAATAATATCTGAGTGGGGCAGCGGCAGGGGCGTTGCGTTATTCCAGTAAATTTGTGAGCAATCGAACGGCATATAGGTATAGGTGCGATTGCTTTGGTAGTTGTCCGGCACCGCACACATGCCGGTCCCTGTGACCTTCAGGCTGTCGCCGACTTTAAGATCCACGCTACTCAGTTGGTTAACGCTGCTGACATCCAGGCTGTCGGTGCCTTTAGCCCAGGCCAGACTCAGCTTGATGGGCATGCTGAGCGGAATCCAGGTGATTAACAAAGCCAGAACAATCAGCGAGCCGCAGGCCAGCACGACATTTTTACGCCAGCGTTGCAGCGGAAAATTTCTGACCTCATCCTGCAGTGAAAGAAAGCGCCCCTGGCGCACCACCTGGCGATTCAGATAAATATCGACGTCCGTCACCTGACCCAGATCGTGAGCAACGTAGGGCTGCCAGTGGGCAGGATAAGCCAGATCGATAATCCCCAGCGTAATGTTGCTCTGTTCCTGATTTGACTCACCAAATAAGCCCCAGCGCTTGGGCGCGCCGCGCAGACAGTGAATTTCACGCAGGCCATTCTCACCAGGCACACGATACATCAGCCACAGACTGGCGACGATCATGATGCCGGCAATCACCGACAGCCAGATCATCAGGCTGGCTGGCAACAGCAAGCCGATAAAAAACAACATCAAGGCAAAAGAAATAATGACCGCTTCCCGCGTGCCGTCAGGGCGAGACAGCCGGTACTCTTCCAGGGTTTCTTTGCGCACCCGCACTAATTCCACGTTTTCACTTTCCGCTTTGCGGATCGATGCGTTGGTGGAAGCCGGACGTATCAGGCTGGGTAGCGACTGCTGATCAACGGCGTAATCCACCAGCGAGTGTCCATTCAAAGAGATGATTAATGGAACGGACTGGGTGCGGATGAGCTCAACGTAGTTTTCATCCGTGATGTACTGTTCCCACAGCGGCGGCAAATGGACTTCGACTTCATCCAGATAGTAGCGCCACTTATGGGGATCGTCGGTGGAGAGGCCATAACGGGTAATCGCCCGCGTGACAGGATAGACATTGTTGCTTTGCGCAGTCAGCACCAGCTTGTCATGTTGACGGCGGGATTCACCGGGACTGAGGATACGGGGCTGTTTTTCAAGGGCAGCAAGGTACTGTTCAACCGCCTTGCGCTCCCGTTCAGACAGCTTACGGCAGGGCGGGCTAATGAATGGCAGCGGTTTCGCCAACGGGGGCCTGCGCCGCATAGCGTACCAAAATCCAATACCTGCCAGAATTGAACAGGTTAGCACTACGGCCAATATAATAATTATTGTGCTCATGCTTTGCTCAATTCAGCCAAAATACTGCCTTCACTTTAAACTTACATCCCCAGATTCGCCCACGATGCAAGACGATTTATGGGAGGTTAAACAACTCTGACACGTTTAACAATAAACGAAATAGTTCTGTAAATCATTTAATTAGGCGTTATGACATCACACACTGCCAGAATAGTAACGACAGTGCACCCGTTATTGTATCGGCATTATCTGAATTTTGAAGCGAGATATTGACTAACACAAATTTTTTGTACTCAGGAAACCAGTGTTATCGTAGATAAAAGCGGCATACGCGCTGCGTGCGGTTGGAGAGTCGCACAAAGGCGGATCGTTAGGTATGCTAATTCGCTCCTGAGTGCTGGCGCAGCAAGTTTGAGGCTGATATGAAAAAGTCGTTAAAAAAACCTGACATCCTCAATGTAGAAACCGTGGCAAGGTCACGATTGTTTACTGTTGAAGCGGTAGACCTGGCCTTCAGTAATGGCGCACGGCGTATTTACGAGCGCATGAAGCCCTCGGAACGTGAAGCAGTGATGATCGTGCCGATTATCGATGATCACCTGGTGCTGATTGAAGAGTACGCGGTGGGTCTGGAGACCTACGAACTGGGCTTCCCTAAAGGCTTGATCGATCCGGGTGAAACTGTAAACCAGGCTGCGGACCGTGAACTCAAAGAGGAGGCGGGATTTGGTGCGGGCCAGCTGACTACCCTGGGCAAACTGACCATGGCGCCGTCGTACTTTTCCAGCAAGATGAATATTGTCGTGGCAGAAGGGCTTTATCAGGAGAAGCTGGAAGGCGATGAGCCTGAGCCGCTGGTGGTGCATCACTGGCCGTTAAGCAACATGCTGGCATTATTGCAGGAGCCTGATTTTCGCGAAGCGCGCAACGTCAGTGCATTGTTTATGGTACGTGAGTGGCTGGTGAAGCAGGGACGTATCAGCTATTAACACCCGCGCAAGACAGGCCGGATAACCAGGGGCGACTCGCGCCGCCCCTGAGGATTATCAGAACAGTTCGTGGCTCTCGCCATTGTCCATGATGGTGGTGCCGGCATCATGCACCGAATACTCGGTTGGCTGCGTCCCGTTGATAAAGTACTCCTGGCGCGTATTACCACTGCCGTTTGCCAGTTTGCCCGTACTCCGATCGATGGTGACGGTCACGATGCCATCCGGTGGCGTGAGCGGCTGAACCGGCACGCCATCCAGAGCGACCTTCATAAAGTCATCCCAGGCAGGCTGTGCACTCTTCGCGCCGCCTTCATAACCCGATATTTGATCGGGAATCGCGCCAGAAAGGGTACTGCGACCCAGATCGCGACGCGCATCGTCAAAGCCGATCCACACCGAGGTGACGACGCCGGGGCCGTAGCCCGAGAACCAGGCATCTTTGGAACTGTTGGTTGTGCCCGTTTTTCCGCCAATATCATTACGCTTCAGGTCGCGCCCGGCACGCCAGCCCGTGCCCATCCAGCCCGGTTCGCCAAAAATATTACTGTTCAGCGCACTTTTGATCAGGAATGACAGCGGCGTATTAATCACGTGCGGCGCATACTGCTGTTCACCACCCGGCTGCGGCTGTGCAGGTACCTGCTCCAGCTCAGGCTGCGGCACCGTCTGGTTTTGCTGCTGAGCCGAAGGCGCAACGTTCTCAACGCTCTCGGCGTTCAGCGCCAGCGCTTTTTTGGTTTCACCGTAAATCACCGGTAAGTTGCACTGAGGGCAGGCAATTCTCGGTTTTTCTTCAAAAACAGTTTGTCCCTGTTCATTTTCAATCTTGCTAATGAAGTAAGGATCAATCAGGAAGCCGCCATTCGCCATGACGGAATAACCGCGCACCACCTGCAGAGGGGTAAACGAGGCTGCCCCAAGGGCCAGTGATTCAGTATGCACAATGTTCTGCGCCGGGAAGCCAAAGCGCTGTAAGTACTCGGCCGCGTAATCCACGCCCATCGCACGCATCGCGCGAACCATCACAACGTTTTTCGACTGACCCAGCCCCTGGCGCAGACGAATCGGGCCATCGTAAGTAGGCGGTGAGTTTTTCGGACGCCAGTCCGCACCGGCACCTGCATCCCAGCGGGAAATAGGCACATCGTTAAGAATGGATGCCAGCGTTAACCCCCGATCCATCGCGGCCGTGTAAAGGAACGGCTTAATGTTCGAGCCCACCTGGCGCAGTGCCTGAGTGGCGCGGTTGAACATGCTTTGGTTAAAGTCAAAACCGCCCACCAGTGCGCGCACGGCACCGTTGGTCGGATCTAACGAAACCAGTGCCGAGTTCACGTCCGGGACCTGGCCCAGCCACCATGTATCGCCGACCTGGCGTACCCAAACCTGCTGGCCTGGCTGCAGAACCTGAGTCAGGCTTTTAGGGGTTGGCCCTTGCACCGTGTCAGACTTAAAGGCACGCGCCCAGCGAACGCCAGCCATGGTCAGTGACACGTTGCTACCATCTTTCATCATGACGGTGGCTTCATCGCTCTGCGCATGGGTAACAACGGCCGGATGAAGGGGACCGTACAGAGGAAGATTTTTTAACGCTTTAACAATCTGCGCCTGTCCCCATGCAGGTTCACCGACTTTCCACAGCACGCTGGTCGGGCCACGGTAGCCATGACGCATATCATAAGCCATTACGTTGTTCTGCACGGCCTCCTGCGCAGACTGCTGCAGACGTCGTGTGACGGTGGTGTAAACCTTGTAGCCATCGGTGTAAGCATTATTACCATAGCGTTTTACCATCTCCTGGCGTGCCATCTCACTGAGATAAGGCGCAGAGAAGACGATTTTAGGGCCATGATAGGTGGCGACTAACGGTGTGTTACGCGCCTCATCGTACTGTTGCTGGGTGATGTAATGCTGATCCAGCATACGGGCCAGAACGACATTGCGACGTGCGACGGCGCGGCTGTGTGAATAAAGCGGGTTAAAGGTCGACGGGGCTTTAGGCAGACCGGCGATGGTCGCCATTTCGCTCAATGACAGCTCATTAACGGGCTTACCAAAATAAACCTGTGAGGCGGCACCCACACCGTAAGCCCGGTAGCCGAGGTAGATTTTGTTCAGGTAAAGCTCAAGAATCTCGTCTTTATTCAGCAACTGCTCAATACGAATCGCCAGAAAGGCTTCCTTGATTTTTCGCATCAGGGAGCGTTCTGGGCTAAGAAAGAAGTTACGTGCCAGCTGCTGGGTAATCGTACTGGCCCCCTGCGAAGCATGGCCTGACACCAGCGCAACACTGGCAGCACGGAAAATCCCGATGGGATCTACACCGTGATGCTCATAAAAGCGGCTGTCTTCCGTTGCAATAAATGCTTTAACCATCTCAGGCGGAACCTGTTGCAGGCTAAGCGGTATACGGCGCATTTCACCGTACTGGGCGATAAGGTCGCCCTCAGCGCTGTAAACCTGCATAGGGGTTTGCAAACGCACATCTTTCAGCGTGTTAACGTCGGGTAACTGTGGCTCAATATATTTGTACAAACCATAAATCGAGCCAGCTCCCAGCAAGATGCAACACACTGCAAGGATTAATAAATACTTTACGAACTTCACCTGAGATTTCCCATCTGTTGTCGTTTGGGCAGTTTATAAGCAACCGCGCAGTAGTATAAAGGCAAGCCAGACGCTTTGATATGTCCATTTTTCCGGACGATAAGGAGATCGCGCGCATGGCTTTTCACACCTGGCAAATTGGGCTGGATATCCAGAACAGGCAGTGCTGTGCCCTTGCCATCCTGCGTCGCCGCCAGGGTTGGCAATTATGCCACTGGTGGCAGCAGCGGCTGGCGCAAGATACGTTAAGAAACGGCGTGCTGCAATCTTCCCCTGAATTGCTGTCAGTGTTAGACCGCTGGCGAAAGTGCTTACCCCAGCGCTACTCACTGCGTGTAGGGCTTCCTGCCCAGTTGGTACTGCAGCAGCCGCTTTCGCTTCCCGAACCGCCGTTAAAAGAACCGGCATTAAGCCGTTTTGTCCGGGCGGCTGCCCAACGTCTTTTTCCCGTTGATCCGCGCGAACTGGCGCTGGATTACCGTCTCGATCCCGCGCATGGGCAACTGTGTGTCACGGCCGCCCGGCTGGATGTGGTTAAACAGTGGCACGCTCCGCTGGCACAGGCAGGACTGAAACCCAGCGTATTTGAACTTGCCACCCAGGCGCTCAATATCGTTACTGAACAGGCGCAATTAACTGCGGGAAGTGTAGTGGTTTTACGACAGGATGCACGCTACCTGTGGAGTGACGGCATCAACGCCGCATCTTTTGCCGATGAGGGCGGGCTGGCGGCGCTGTATAAGCAGGCTTTTCCTCAGGCAAGCCGCGTTTTTTATTGTGATGCTGATAGCGTTTCATCCCCCGCCGGTACGGTTCCTTTTTCACCTTTGCAGCTGTTGCGCTGTCCGTCGCCGCCTTTGCCTGACAACCCCGCTGCATTTGTACTGGCGACTGGCCTGGCGTTGCGACAAGAGGATCGCTAATGGTCGCGGTTAACCTTTTACCCTGGCGTCGCTGGCGCTGGCAACGCCAACGACGCCAGGGCCTTGTTGCGCTGGCCATAACGTTACTGATTTTAGTGTCAGCGGTCGCACTGCGGTTCTGGCAAGGGCATCAGGCGCTCATTCAGGTTGAGCTTCAGCATATCCGGCTTACGCGTGCCCTTGAGACGCTTGTGCAGCGCGTGGAACAGCAAAAACTGCTGCTGCAACAGCTGGCCGAGGTACAGCAACGCCGCAGCTGGCTGCGTCAGCAGGCCAGGCAGTTTAGCGTCTGGCAACAGCTTTGGCTGGACTTGCCCGGCTTGCTGCCCGACGGGCTGTGGTTAACCCGATTGGAGAAGCGCAATACGGATTTGCTTCTGGAGGGCAAGGCGCAGCAGATGCAGGATATCCGCCACTTTCGCCAGCGTTTAACGGGCGTGGCGCTTTTTTCACAGATTAGGCAGGGCAATGTGCAGCGCCAGTCAGAAGGGGATTACCACTTCATGTTGCGCATCAGGCTGAAGGAGGAGAGCAGTGAGTAACGGGTTTCAGTTCTGGCTACAGTTAGCCGTGCCGCTTCGCTATGGCAGCCTGCTGGCCGCTGCTTCCGGCCTGTTCTTTGTTGCCTGGTGGACGGTGTTAGCGCCACAGCGGCAAGCGTTAGACGCTGCCGTGCACCAGCTGGCGCAACAGCAGCAACGCCTGCACCAGCAGCAGGTGCAACTGGCCCGGCATCCTGACATTGACGCGTTACAGGCTGAGCTGGCGCAGGCGGCGGCGAGGCAACCCGCAGCGCAACTGACGCTGGAGGCCATTATCGCAGAGCGAGGCGCACAACTGGAGGCGTGGCTTAGCGATGAACAGCCGCGTGCGCTGACGCTCCACCTGGAATGGTCGCAGTTTCAGCCCCTTTTTACAGCGCTGTCCCAATCTGCGACGGCTTTCCCTGGCCGTTTTCAACTCACCGCACACCCGGCGCACCTGGTGGCGCAGCTCTGGCTGGACGCTGATGAAACCTTTTAGCGTCATACTGCTCTTGCTCTGCTGTGGCGTTGCGCAGGCGCGCGATCCGTTTCGTCCTCTTACCGGCGTGGCTTGTGTGGCAGAAGTTGAACCGCTCAGCGAATGGCGCTTACAGGGAATTATCGGCCGTGCGGCGAGGTTCCAGGGCTGGCTCCTGACCCCGCAGGGTAACGCCGTGAAAGTGCTCAGCGACCAACCCTTTCCCCTGGTTCCCTGGCAAACCGACCAGTTTACGTCGCGCACACTCAGGCTGTCGGTGCCCGGTAGCTGTTCGTCTCAATATTTCACCTTTCATCTCAAAGGAAGCCCGCATGATAAGGATATCGATTCTGACGTTTCTGCTGATCTGCCTGACGTCCGCCCGCGCCAGCCATGATGAGGGCTTGAGCCTGGCCTTTGACGATGCGCCCATTGAGCGGGTTTTACAGGCACTGGCCGATTATCAACAGATCAACCTGATGATTTCCCCCGAGGTTCAGGGGACGCTCTCACTGCGGCTGGATAACGTGCCCTGGCAGCAGGCGCTGTCGCTGGTCGCCCGCATGGCGCGGCTGGCCTTGCTGGAAGAGGACAACGTTCTGCTGGTTTATCCAGAGCACTGGCAACAGCAGCGGCGCGAGGCAGAACAGGCGCAGCAAGCAGAGGTGTTGCAGCAACAGCCCCTACAACAGCGCAGGATAAGCCTGCACTATGCCAGTGCCAGTGAGGTTCATCGCAGCCTGCAGGGCGAACGTCAGTCGCTGATGACAGCAAGAGGAAGCGCCACGGTCGACAGCCGGACGAACAGCATGCTGCTACGCGACAGCGCGGCGGCCCTGAAAGAAACCGAGCGCTGGGTGCGCGCGCTCGATGTACCGCTGGAGCAGGTGGAACTGGCGGCACATATCGTCACCATCAGCGAAGATCACCTGCATGAGCTGGGCGTTAACTGGCGGCTGTACAATGCGGGCGACGTCGTTGACCGTGCGTTACGTCATCCTCTGCTTGATATTCCGTTAGGGCTGAATTCGCCCGCCGTCTCGGTTGGCGTCACACTGTCGCGAATTGGGGGTAAACTCCTGGATTTAGAACTCAGCGCCCTGGAGCAGGAGAATCAGGTCGAAATTATCGCCAGCCCACGCCTGTTTACCTCGCATCAACAAACCGCCACCATCAAACAGGGAACAGAAATCCCTTATGAAGTCTCCGCGGGCAACAGCGGGGCGACCAGTATCGAGTTTAAAGAGGCGGTGCTGGGCATGGAAGTGACGCCAACCGTTTTAGGCAATGGCCGCATTCAGCTAAAAATTCGTATCAGCCAGAACGTACCGGGGCGCGCGATTCAGACCGGTGATTCACAGGTCCTGTCTATCGATAAGCAGGAAATTGAAACCCAGGTGACGGTCAACGACGGGCAAACCCTGGCATTGGGCGGGATTTTCCATCAGCAGCGCACGCGCGGGCAGCGCCAGGTTCCACTGCTTGGTCATCTTCCCGCTGTGGGCAACCTGTTTCGACAGCAGTCCGAAGAACATAAGAAACGTGAGCTGGTTATTTTTATGACGCCGCGATTGGTCAGGGAAGCAGCGCTTACGGCACGATAAAACGGAAAATGTGCCCATAAAGTCCAACTGCGTTGACGCAGGGCTGGAATTAGCTTACAAGGTTTAGCGATTTTTAACACGTTGTAAGCGTCTGTGTTGGAAAAACCAGGCAAACAGATGAGAGAATTCCTCTGTAAGCAGTGATGTCACAACGCTGTACTGACGCATTACAGTTTCGCGAACGACGGGCCAATTCAGAAATGGATGTGCTGTTAGCAATATAATCGGTTGCCAAACAGCCTTGAGTGTTGAGATAATTTTTCGTCTGACTCTTGCTAACGCTCATGAGGTCTCAGTTCCTGTCCCGCCAGCAAAATGCTGAAAGCGGGGTATCATTAACGAATTCTTAGTAATACCGACAAAATGGCAGAGAAACGCAATATCTTTCTGGTTGGGCCGATGGGTGCCGGCAAAAGCACTATTGGCCGTCAGTTGGCTCAGCAACTCAATATGGAGTTCTTCGATTCCGATCAGGAAATTGAGCGACGCACCGGAGCGGATGTGGGCTGGGTTTTTGACGTTGAAGGCGAAGCTGGCTTCCGCGATCGTGAAGAAAAAATCATCAATGAACTGACCGAGAAGCAGGGCATCGTCCTGGCGACCGGTGGCGGCTCCGTAAAATCCCGGGAAACACGTAATCGTCTCTCCGCCCGCGGCGTCGTGGTTTATCTTGAAACCACTATTGAGAAACAACTGGCACGTACACAGCGTGATAAAAAACGCCCCTTACTGCAGGTAGAGTCGCCGCCACGTGAAGTGCTTGAAGCGCTGGCAGATGAACGCAACCCGCTTTATGAAGAGATCGCCGATGTTACCATCCGCACTGACGATCAAAGTGCAAAAGTGGTGGCGAATCAGATTATCAACATGTTGGAAAAAAGTTGATCCAACGTTTGAAGGCTCTTTGACAGGTATCGAGCACCATGGAGAAGATCACCGTTTCACTGGGGGAACGTAGTTACCCCATCACTATCTCCGCCGGACTGTTTAACGATCCGGCTTCTTTTTGGCCGTTAAAAGCGGGTGATAATGCCATGCTGGTGACTAACCAGACGCTGGCACCGCTCTACCTTGATAAGGTATCGGCTCTGCTGAAGGCGGCGGGGGTGACAACGGATCAGGTGATTTTGCCCGACGGTGAGCAGTTTAAAACGCTTGCCGTGATGGATCAGGTCTTTACTGCACTACTGCAAAAACCCCATGGTCGTGATACCACGCTGGTGGCGCTTGGCGGTGGTGTTATTGGCGATCTTACGGGTTTTGCGGCGGCAAGCTATCAGCGTGGCGTGCGTTTTATTCAGGTGCCGACAACGCTGCTGTCCCAGGTTGACTCCTCGGTTGGTGGCAAAACGGCCGTTAATCATCCTCTTGGCAAAAACATGATTGGCGCGTTTTATCAGCCCGCGTCTGTCGTGATCGACACCGAGTGTCTTCGCTCACTGCCGCCGCGTGAGCTGGCTTCCGGTCTGGCTGAGGTCATCAAGTACGGCATTATTCTGGACGGTGAATTCTTTCAGTGGCTTGAGCAGAATCTTGATCGTCTTCTGGCGCTGGATGAATCCGCACTGGCCTGGTGTATCCGCCGTTGCTGTGAGTTAAAGGCTGAGGTCGTCGCCGCAGATGAACGCGAGCACGGCCAGCGCGCATTACTTAATCTTGGTCATACTTTTGGTCATGCTATTGAAGCCCATATGGGCTATGGCAACTGGTTACACGGTGAGGCGATTGCTGCTGGGATGGTGATGGCGGCGCGCACGGCGCAACGTCTGGGCCAGTTCAGCGCACAGGACTGCGATCGCGTCATTGCGCTACTGCAACGTGCCGGTTTACCGGTGAACGGGCCGGTAGAGATGCAGGCAGAAGACTATTTGCCGCATATGATGCGTGACAAAAAGGTTCTGGCTGGTGAATTGCGTCTGATACTGCCGCTGTCGATTGGACGTGCTGAAGTGCGCGGTGGCGTAGCTCATGATATGGTGATGGCTGCAATTAATGATTGCCAGAAATCTTGATATTAAGCAGGTAAGTGGTGACGCGGCGCGCGGGTGCGCAGTGCGGGATGCCGCTTTACGGAGGAGGCAGAATGGATGAGTTCAAACCGGATGATGAATTCAAACCGGATGATGAGTTAAAACCTGACGCCAGCGACCGCCGTCCCTCGCGCCCACGTAAATCGTCTTCTGCGACGAAAGCACCGGTATCGCGTCAGCATGTCATGATGGGCGTTGGTATTCTGGTGTTACTGCTGGTAGTGCTGGGAATTGGCTCTGCGCTGAATGGTTCTGACGACAGTAAGTCTTCTTCGGCCAATGGCAACAAGAGCACGCCTGCTACTGGCTCGACAGGTTCTGGCAGCGAAAAAAATATTGACCTGAGTGGCTCAACCGCCATGAGCGGTGGACAGAATGCCGCCGGGACGCCATCACCGTCTGCGACAACGCAGAATGCACCTGGCACGGCATCTTCTCCAGAGGCGACGAATGCGCCACGCGACATTTCCATGCCGCCGGTTGCATCCACGCCGACGCAGGCCGCGCCTGTTGAAACCCCGGCGAATCAGCAGCGTGTTACTTTACCTGGCGATCTGAACACCGCCCTGACGAATCAACAGCAGCAGGTTGATGGCGCGGCTCAGGGGGCAGAAAACAGCAGCTCACTGCCTACGGCACCCGCAACGGTCAGTGGCAAAGCCGGTTCCGCCGCAGCCAATACGCCCGCAGCAGGCCGTACCAACGCAGGCCAGGCCGCATTGACGCCACGCCATACGCGTGAGCAGCCGGCGAAAACCGCCGCTAAGCCGACGGCCAGTGAACATAAAACCCATACCACGCCAGCGCACACCGCAGTGAATAATGCGCCTGCTAAAGCCGCTGGCAACGGTGCAACGGCGAGTAAATCCCTGCCTGGCGGTAATTATACGCTGCAGCTGAGCGGTGCGTCGAAGGCAGAGAGCCTGAATGCCTGGGCGAAGAAACAAAATCTGAGCGCGTATCACGTGTATAAAACAACGCGTAACGGCCAGCCCTGGTATGTGCTGGTAAGTGGTGCATATGCAACACCGGCAGACGCGAAACGTGCCGTAGCTGCGTTGCCTGCTGAAGTGCGCGCACAGAATCCATGGGTGAAACCGGTTAGTCAGGTCAGGAAAGAAGCCAGCCAATAAATGATATGGGGCCGGCAGCTGCTGGTCCCGTTTTAAGCGCAGATCTGCTGTCGGTTCAACCACAGCCTCACAATAAGATGTAAATACCACGACAGCATGAAAAAAAATCGCGCTTTTTTAAAATGGGCGGGGGGAAAATTTCCCTTAGTCGAAGAGATCCACCGTTATTTGCCGCAAGGTGATTGCCTGATCGAACCCTTTGTCGGCGCTGGCTCAGTGTTTCTCAACTCCGATTTTGATCGCTATCACCTGGCCGACATCAACAACGATCTCATCAATCTCTACAACATCGTGAAAACGCGTACGGCGGATTTTATTCGCGATGCGCGTTTGCTGTTCACGCCTGAAGGCAATAACGAAGCCTGCTATTATCAGCTCCGTACTGAATTTAATCTCAGCAAAGACGCTTATCAGCGTGCGCTGTTATTCCTCTATCTCAATCGCCATTGTTACAACGGCCTGTGTCGTTACAATTTGCGCGGCGAGTTCAATGTGCCTTTTGGTCGCTACCGCAAACCTTACTTTCCGGAAGCCGAGCTGCTCTGGTTTGCTGAACGTGCGCAAAAAGCGACGTTTGTCTGCGAATCATACGATGTTACCCTGAACAATGCCCAGAAAGGCTCTGTGGTATATTGTGATCCGCCGTACGCGCCCCTGTCCGCGACGGCTAACTTTACGGCTTACCATACAAATAGTTTCAGTCTGAATGAGCAGCAACATCTGGCGCAACTGGCTGCGAAGCTGGCGTCGGAGAGTCAAATCCCGGTGCTGATTTCTAACCATGATACTGAACTGACGCGTTGCTGGTATCAGGATGCCGTGTTACATGTGGTCAAAGTCCGGCGTTCTATTAGCCGAAGCATAACCGGCCGCACCAAGGTCGACGAACTGCTGGCACTTTATCGCTAGTCTGTTTCGTCCGCGGCCAGGGTATTTCGCCAGCAGTGATGCTGGCGCACAACAGTGGAGAATCGGATGAAACAATATTTGCTGGCCCCTTCAATCCTTTCGGCAGACTTTGCCCGCCTGGGTGAAGACACTGCGAAAGCACTGGCGGCTGGAGGCGACGTGGTTCACTTCGACGTTATGGACAACCACTATGTTCCTAATCTGACGATGGGACCGATGGTACTGAAAGCGCTGCGTGACTACGGTATTACGGCCCCGATCGATGTGCATTTAATGGTGAAGCCCGTGGACGCGTTAATTCCCGAGTTTGCCAAAGCCGGCGCCACCTATATCACCTTCCACCCGGAAGCCAGCGAGCATGTTGACCGTACGCTGCAGCTGATTAAAGAGCACGGTTGCAAGGCCGGTCTGGTGTTTAACCCCGCCACGCCGCTCAGCTACCTCGACTACGTGATGGATAAGCTGGATATCATTCTGCTGATGTCGGTGAATCCCGGTTTCGGTGGACAGTCATTTATTCCGGGCACCCTGGATAAACTTCGTGAAGCGCGTAAACGTATCGATCAGAGCGGCTACAGCATTCGTCTGGAAGTGGATGGTGGCGTGAAAATTGATAACATTGGCCAAATCGCCGCCGCGGGTGCGGATATGTTTGTGGCCGGTTCAGCCATCTTTGGGCATCCGGACTATAAAAAAGTGATCGACGACATGCGGAACGAGCTGGAGAAAGCGAATGGCTCATTTCACTGATATTCACGCGCTGGCGTTCGACCTTGATGGCACGCTGGTCGACAGCGCGCCGGGCCTGGCTGATGCTATCGATCTGACGCTTGCGGACCTGCGTTTGCCTGCCGCTGGCGTCGGGCGCGTGTCCACCTGGATTGGTAACGGTGCGGATATCATGATGTCGCGCGCACTGACCTGGGCACTGGGACGCGAGCCTCAGCAGGATGAGCAGCGCGATGCCCGGGTATTATTTGACAAACATTACGCCAATACGGTGGACGCCGGCAGTACGCTGTTTCCTCAGGTTAAAGAAACGCTGGCAAAACTTCAGGCGCTGAACATCCCGATGGCGATTGTCACCAATAAGCCCACGCCATTCGTTGCGCCTTTGCTGGCCTCCCTGGGGATCGATGGCGCGTTTTCACTGATTATTGGCGGTGACGACGTGGTGGTTAAAAAACCCCATCCTGCTGCTATTTTTCTGGTGCTGGGTAAATTTGGCCTGTTGCCTGACCAACTGCTGTTTGTTGGCGATTCGCGCAATGATATTCTGGCTGCGCAGTCGGCTGGTGTACCCAATATCGGTATGACTTTTGGCTATAACTATGGCGAACCTATTGCCACCAGCCAGCCCGATCTCACCCTTGACTCTTTTGACGACCTTTTGCCCGCTATCGGGCGGTAATTTATCAGGACATAAGCATGAGCAAACCCATCGTTTTCAGCGGCGCACAGCCGTCCGGCGAACTGACCATTGGCAACTATATGGGTGCGCTGCGTCAGTGGGTGCAGATGCAGGACGATTTCCACTGCATTTACTGTATCGTCGACCTGCACGCGATCACCGTTCGCCAGGACCCGACAGCACTGCGTAAAGCCACCTTAGATACGCTGGCGCTGTACCTGGCCTGCGGTATTGATCCAAAGAAAAGCACTGTCTTCGTTCAGTCTCATGTGCCAGAGCACACGCAGCTGAGCTGGATTCTGAACTGCTACACCTATTTTGGTGAGCTGAACCGTATGACGCAGTTCAAAGACAAATCCTCGCGCTATGAAGAAAACATTAACGCGGGATTGTTCAGCTATCCGGTGCTGATGGCCGCAGATATTTTGCTTTATCAGACGACGCAGGTGCCGGTGGGTGAAGATCAGAAACAGCATCTTGAACTGAGTCGCGACATTGCCAGCCGGTTTAATGCCCTGTATGGCGATGTCTTTAAAGTGCCTGAGCCGTTCATTCCTAAATCTGGCGCACGCGTGATGTCCCTGCTGGAACCGACGAAAAAGATGTCTAAGTCGGACGATAACCGCAATAACGTTATCGGCCTGCTGGAAGATCCCAAATCCGTGGTTAAAAAAATCAAGCGTGCGATGACTGACTCTGAAGAGCCACCGGTCATTCGCTATGACGTTAAAGAGAAGGCGGGCGTGTCAAACCTGCTGGACATCCTGTCCGGCGTGACCGGCAAGCCGGTAGCGGAGCTGGAGCAGGAATTTGAAGGCAAAATGTACGGGCACCTGAAAGGCGCGGTCGCGGATGCGGTATCTGGCATGCTGACTGATCTGCAGGAACGTTATCATCGCTTCCGTAACGATGAAGCGTTGCTGGAGCAGGTGATGCGTGAGGGTGCACAAAAAGCCCGTGCTCAGGCGCAGGAAACCCTGAAAAAGGTGTATGCCGCCGTGGGTTTTGTTTCTCAGCCTTAGTCAGTGCTGGCATAACCTCAACGGCGAGCGAAAGCTCGCCGTTGTTGTTTTAAAACCAACGTAATGTTTCGCGCAGGCTGACCACGCTGCCCACGATAATCAGACTGGGGCTGGTAACCTGTTGCGCTAAATCGCTGAGCGCTAGCAGCGTACCGGTAAGAACGCGTTGGTCTGTGCTGGTGCCTTTCTCCACCAGGGCTACGGGCATATCGGCGCGCATGCCGTGATGAATAAGCTGTTGCTGAATTTCTGCTGCCTGCGTGAGGCCCATATAAAACACCAACGTTTGCTGTTCTGCCGCCAGCGTCTGCCAGGCCAGTGAGCCCTGCTTTTGCAGATGGCCGGTGACCAGCCGTACGCTTTGCGCATGGTCGCGATGGGTGAGGGGAATACCGCTGTAGGCGGCACAGCCCGATGCTGCCGTAATGCCGGGCACCACGCTAAAGGGGATCTGATGCTGTGCCAGAATCTCCAGCTCTTCACCGCCCCGGCCAAAGATAAAGGGATCGCCACCTTTCAAACGTACGACCCGTTTACCGCGCTGGGCCTGCTGGAGCAACAGCTGGTTGATCTCATCCTGGGGCACGCAGTGGTGACCTGCACGTTTACCCACAAAGACGCGTTCCGCATCACGACGCACGAGATCGAGAACGGCATCGGAAACCAGCCTGTCGTAAACGATCACATCCGCCTGCTGGATCTGCTGTAAACCTTTGAGCGTCAGTAACCCCGCATCGCCCGGGCCTGCACCGACCAGCACCACTTCACCTTGTGTTCGCCGATCCTCTGCGAACAGGGTTTCGGTTAGTTCATCTGCCCGTGTGTTGTCGCCATTCGCCAGGCTTTGCGCCAGCCTGTCGCTGCTAAAAAAACGTTCCCAGAAGTGGCGACGTTGCGCCATCGCGGTGAACTGCTTTTTCACCCTGCTGCGCAAGGTTCCGGCTCGCTGGGCCAGTTTCCCCAGGTGCTGCGGCAACATCGCCTCCAGTTTTTCACGCAGAAGCCTTGCCAGCACGGGTGCCCGACCACCGGAGGACACGGCAATCATCAGCGGCGATCGGTCAATAATGGAGGGCATGATGGCACTGGCCTGCTCGGGTGCATCGACCAGATTACAAAAGATTTGCTGCGTTTCAGCCACGTCGGCGACCTGTTGATTAACACCCTCATCGTTGGTGGCCGCGACGACCAGCCAGCAGCCCGCCAGCCAGTCCGGGTGAAATTCACCGTGTATCAAGGTCAGCTCTCCCGCTTGCGCCCAGTGCTGAAACGCAGAAGAAAAGGTCAGTGCGCCCACGCTGAGGCTGGCCCCGGCGGCCAGCAGCAGCCGGGCTTTACGCTCGGCGACGTCGCCGGCACCCACCAGCAGGCAGCGTTTGCCTTGCAGGCGACAAAAAAGCGGGAAATAGTCCATAGCCAGTCCTGCTAAAAGCCCGTATTCACGGGCTGGCTTGAGAGGGATAAACGATGATAATTGTTTTGGGGAACAGGTGGCGCTAAATCCGCGCGGGCAGTGCCTTAACCTCAACCTGGCCTGCATTGACGCGGACCGGATACACCGGCACAGAGCGTGATGCATCCTCCATGCAGTATCCATCACGCAGGCGGAAACGCTGTTTTTTCAACGGGCTGGCGACCCACAGTTCGCCCTGATGTTCACCGATAATCCCGCGAGACAGAACGCTGGCGTCTGCAAAAGGGTCAAGGTTACTGAGAGCAAATACGCGATCGTCAGCGCTGGGGCGGAAGACGGCAATCTGATGACCACTGACCCAGGCACAGACGCCGGTGGCAGGCAGGATCTGCGCTAACGGGCAGACGCGGGTCCATTCACTCATAGTGTGTTCTCCTCGATTAGCGTGACGGCGATACGCTCATCCGGGCGCGCCGGACGATGCTGAAGGCGTTCGGCAACGATCTGTACGTTGGGATCGCGCTGAGGTGTATTGATGAAATGGGCAAAACGCACCAGACCTTGCGGGTCCTGCAGCGCCGTTTGCCACTCACATTCGGCGCTGGCGCGCAGAATGCTCAGATCCTGTTCGAGCTGCGGGTTAAGCCCTAAGCTGTCATCAACGATGACGCTGCGCAGGTAGTCGATACCACCTTCAAGGCTCTCCAGCCACAGGGAGGTTCGCTGTAACCGATCGGCGGTGCGGATATAAAACATCATAAAGCGGTCCAGATAAGCAATCAGCGTCGCGTCATCAAGGTCTGCCGCCAGCAGATCGCCATGACGGGGTTTCATGCCGCCATTACCGCACACATACAGGTTCCAGCCTTTTTCCGTCGCGATAACCCCAACATCTTTGCCCTGGGCTTCGGCGCATTCACGGGTGCAACCCGACACGCCGAACTTCATTTTATGCGGCGTGCGAATGCCTTTATAGCGGTTCTCCAGCATGATGCCGAAGCCAAGGCTGTCACCCACGCCATAGCGACACCAGCTGCTGCCTACACAGGTTTTTGCCATGCGGAGCGCTTTGGCATAGGCCTGACCGGTTTCAAATCCGGCGGCGATTAACTGCGACCAGATGGCGGGTAAATCATCTTTTTGCGCACCAAACAGGCCAATACGCTGGGAGCCGGTGATTTTGGTGTAGAGATGATACTGCTGTGCGATGTCGCCAATGACCTTAAGTCCCTGTGGCGTTATCTCCCCGCCCGGTGAACGTGGAATGACAGAATAGGTGCCATCTTTCTGGATATTGCCCAGGAAGTCGTCGTTGCTGTCCTGCAGAGAGGCGTGCTCGGGTTTCAGAATGTACTCGTTCCAGCAGGACGCCAACAGCGAGCCAACAGTCGGTTTACAGATTTCACAGCCATAGCCATGGCCGTGCTTCGCCAGTAGCGCATCAAAGGTTTTAATCCCTTCTACCTTAATCAGGTGATACAACGCCTGACGAGAGTAGGGGAAGTGCTCACATATATGATTATTCACTTCAATGCCCTGATGACTCAGCTCACTGTTCAGGACCTGAGTGATCAGGGGAATACAGCCGCCACAACCGGTGCCGGCTCGGGTTTCGGCCTTGAGCGCGGCGACAGTGTGGCAACCGCCTTTCACGGCGTTAACGATATCGCCTTTACTGACATCAAAGCAGGAGCAGATTTGCGCACTGGCAGGCAGCGCGTCCACCCCAATCGAGGCTTTTTCACCGCTGCCTGCGGGTAAGATCAGCGTTTCCGGATCGGCGGGCAGAGGAATGGCATTCAGCACCAACTGCAGCAGATTACCGTAATCGGCGGTATCGCCCACTAACACCGCGCCCAGCAGCGTTTTGTGGTCCTGACTCACAATCAGTCGTTTGTAGATGGATTTCGCCTCGTCCAGCCAGACAATGCTGCGGGCACCCGGCGTGCTGGCGCGGGTGTCACCAATACCGCCCACGTCAACGCCCAGCAGTTTCAGTTTGGCACTCATATCGGCACCGGCAAACGCATTAGTGCGCCCCAACAGTACATCGCTGGCCACCTGCGCCATTTTATAACCTGGCGCCACCAGGCCATAGGCACGATTGTGCCAGGCGGCGCACTCACCGATGGCGTAGATAGCCGGATCGCTGGTCCGGCACTGGTCGTTGATGGCGATACCGCCGCGCGTACCCAGCGTCAGACCACACTGTTTGGCGATCTTATCCTGTGGGCGGATACCGGTGGAGAACACGATAAAGTCGACATCGAGATGGCTGCCATCAGCGAACAGCAATGTCTTGCCGCCGTTATCATGATGCACAATCTGCTGGGTATTTTTGCCGGTGTGAACCTGCACGCCCATCTGCTCGATCTTATGACGTAACAGCTCACCGCCCTGTTGGTCTACTTGCTCAGCCATTAACACGGGGGCGAATTCAATCACGTGGGTTTCGACGCCCAGATTTTTCAGCGCACCTGCCGCTTCAAGGCCAAGCAGGCCACCACCGATTACCGCACCGCGCTGGCTACGACGCGAACAGGCTTCAATGGCATTCAGATCTTCAATCGTACGGTAGACAAAGCAACCACTGCCCTCTGCGCCCGCAACAGGCGGAATCCACGGGACGGAACCGGTCGCAAAGACCAGCGTGTCATAATGCACGGCGCGCCCGGTGCTGGAGTGAACCCGCTTTTCATCACGGTTAATGGTCATGGCACGCTCGCCCAGCAGCAGATTGACCTGATGTTTTTCGTAGTAGCCCTCCCGGACAAGGGAAAGTTTTTCAGCGGTATGGTGAGCGAAGTAAGCGGAGAGGTGAACGCGATCGTAGGCGACACGGGGTTCTTCACAAAAAACCGTTAAGGAAAACTGACCAGGCGCGGCTTTATCCATGAGTTCTTCGATGAAGCGGTGACCGACCATGCCGTTACCGATAATGACGACACTGTGATTGCTCATTTTTGCCTCAAATTTGCGATATCTGCGGCTACAATAGCGCGGCTTGCCTGGCGCTTATTGATGTACATCAATCGTAATGCGATATACCTCTTCAGGGTGAGTGTCACGATTCAGCGTCCTGCGCGTGCAGTTCACAAAGTCATCTGGAGCAGGGCAGCGCTAACGTGTTAGCTTTAATCAGTAGCGCTTAACTCATCAGGAGCCAGGTATGACAACCGCACCACTTCGCTGGATCAATAATCTGCGTTTGCCCACGCGTGACGGCCTGTGGCAGATAGAAATTGATGAAGGAAAAATCGCCCGTATTTCGGCACAGCCTCAGCAGATAGCCGCCGACGGTGCAGCGCTGGATGCGGAAGGCGGCCTGGCCCTCGCGCCCTTTATTGAACCCCATATTCACCTGGATACAACGCAAACTGCGGGAGAGCCTGCCTGGAATCAGTCTGGTACACTGTTTGAGGGCATTGAACGCTGGGCAGAGCGCAAAGCCTTGCTGAGTCATGAAGATGTCAAACGGCGGGCGATGCAGACGCTGAAGTGGCAAATAGCCAACGGCATACAGTGTGTTCGCACCCATGTCGATGTGTCCGATCCTACCTTAACGGCACTCAAGGCGATGCTGGAACTTAAGGCCGAGATGGCGCCCTGGATTACTCTTCAAATTGTGGCGTTTCCACAGGAAGGCATCCTGTCTTATCCCAATGGCGAAGCATTGCTTGAAGAGGCGCTTCGACTCGGTGCCGATGTCGTTGGGGCCATTCCCCATTTTGAGTTCACCCGGGAATACGGCGTAGAGTCGCTGCATAAAACCTTTGCATTGGCTAACCGTTACGACAGGCTGGTGGATGTGCACTGTGACGAAATTGACGATGAGCAGTCGCGCTTCGTTGAAACCGTGGCTGCGCTGGCACACCGCGACGGCATGGGCGCGCGGGTGACCGCGAGCCATACGACGGCGATGCACTCCTATAACGGGGCTTACACATCGCGTCTGTTTCGGCTACTGAAGCTCTCCGGCATTAACTTTGTCGCCAATCCGCTGGTCAATATTCATTTACAGGGCCGCTTCGACAGTTATCCCAAACGCCGTGGCATTACCCGCGTCAAAGAGCTGCTGGAGGCGGACATCAACGTCTGCTTTGGTCACGACGATGTGTTCGATCCCTGGTATCCGCTGGGCACGGGAAATATGCTCCAGGTGCTACATATGGGATTACACGTGTGTCAGTTGATGGGCTATGAACAAATCAATGCCGGGCTCGATCTGATCACTCACAACAGTGCCAGAACGATGAATCTTTCAGGATATGGCATTCAGCGCGGTCATGATGCCAGCTTGATTATTCTGCCAGCGGAGAATGGTTTCGACGCGGTGAGAAGGCAAGTGCCGGTGCGTTATTCGCTTCGTCGCGGAAACGTTATCGCCGCGACACAGCCTGCCAACAGCGCCATCTGTTTAGAACAGTGGGAAGACGTGACCTTTAAACGCTAAAACACGTGGGCGGCGCGATAACGCCGCCCGACGGAATTAATGCGTGTTGTGACCGTGGGTACGGTGTTTAGTCACCAGACCTAACAGTACGCACATAATAAACACGACCGCGTACAGGCCATTTGCGGTTAACAGCGCGCTGTGAACGCCGCTGTTTTTCACAATTGGTGACGTGACAATAAAGGTCAGCATGGTGCCGACCGTGCCGCAGGTCAGGATAAAGTTAACCAGCTTGGGTGAGGCGACTTTGGTTTGCAGCGAGCCCAGGGTAATAATCGTGGTGTAAATCGCACTAGAGCTAAAGCCCAGCGTTAAGATGATCCACCTCAGCATGCCCGCGTCGTGACTGCTCACGAACCAGTACATCAACACCGTCGCCAGGCCAGCCAGAACCATCAGAATACGTTGCAGATCGAAGAAGCGCAGCAGGAAGCTGAACGCCCACATGCCCACCATATAGGCAGTCCAGAAACTTCCCACCAGTTGGCCGGCATCGTCGATGTTCATGCCCATGACCTTCGTCGCGTACTCGGGCACCCAGGAAATAAAGCCTAACTGACCCAGGATGTAGCATAGCGCCGCGATAGCCAGCAGCAGCACGCCAACGCCCCATTTTTCTTTCTCGACGGTCGGGCTGTTCTCTGGCTTACGCAGCACGGGAAACTCAACAAACAGCGTCATGATGAAAATGCCGACGTAAATCACACCAATGCAGACGTAAACCCAGTACCACGGCAGATGGCGCGCCAGCAGAATACCGGCAAGCACTGGGAAAATGGTGCCTGCCATGCTGAAAAACGAATCCGTGAACAGCAGGCGTGAACCGCGCTGACGGCCTTCATACATGTGGGTAATCAGGAATGTCCCAATCGACATGGTAATGCCGCTGACCACGCCAAGTACGAACATGCACAGTGAAAATACCGACAGATCACGGCTGGTCATTAAGCCGATAACGGCTAATACCATGAGTACAAAGCCAAAAATCAGTTGCCGTTTGAGCGGTACAATCACCATCAACCAGGCATTAAGGAAAACCGCAGCCAGAATGCCGCTGTTCAGGAAGGTGAAGGTGTTACCCATACTGTCGATAGGAATCTGGAAATCTTTCGCAATATCGCCCATTACCATGCCGGTGACAATCACCAGTGCGCCGGTAAGCGCGTACGAGAGAAAGCTAATCCAGGTAAGGCCGATACGATTACGATTTGTCATGTTCTGAACCTGTTGAGAAGCCGGAGGGCCTGAAGCGTCAGAAATTGTAAACGTAACCGTGATCTTAATAAACTAACAGTGAAAACAGATGTCATTCATTTCATCAATACTGTGATTTTAGTCACGAAGCGGAAGCCGCTTTATTCCAGCTATAGTGCGCATTGTTAGCGTAAATATAGGTAAAACGCTGGCTCTTGTATTACATGCTCTTTACAATCAATATCGTTTTTGAGCTAGCTCTCCAAAGTAAGGAATTACTCATGTTTAAACGTACTTTGACAGCGGCAGTTGCCCTGTTAGCGCTCTCTTCTGTTTCCGTCTCAGCTTTAGCGGCTAAAGGTGATACGCATGTCCTGCTTAACACCTCTGCCGGCAATATCGAACTCGAACTGAATAATCAAAAAGCGCCGGTTTCCGTTAAAAACTTCGTGGACTATGTGAACAACGGCTTTTACAACAACACGATTTTTCATCGCGTGATTCCTGGCTTTATGATCCAGGGTGGTGGCTTCACCAGTGAAATGCAGCAAAAGCAGACCAACGCGCCGATCAAAAACGAAGCGGATAACGGCTTACGCAATCTGCGTGGCACTATCTCTATGGCGCGTACCGCCGATAAAGACAGCGCAACCAGCCAGTTCTTCCTGAACGTTACTGACAACGCTTTCCTGGATCATGGTCAACGCGATTTCGGTTATGCCGTGTTTGGTAAGATTGTAAAAGGCCAGGACGTCGTGGACAAAATCTCTCAGGTGCCGACCAAAGACGTGGGCCCCTATCAGAATGTCCCCATCAAGCCCGTGGTCATTCTGTCGGCTAAAGTTTTACCCTAATTCGGTGTAATGCCATCTCGTCTCCGGCAAAGGGGAAATTTGCTCTTATACTTAGGGCAAACCTGAGCAGGAGGCGGTATGGCAAACACACTCACAGATAAACAAAAAGCAGTGCTCTGGCAACAGCGGCGACATGCCAGCTATCGGGCAAGTTGCCGACTCGAAGGCTTTACCCTGACAGAACCTGAAATCAAGGGTGAAGATGCAGAAGAGCGCCTGGCCTCACTGAGGAGGCAATATGGCTGCTAATACTGCCGTTACTCAGGACCCCTACCTGTGGCAAAACGACACTGTGCTAAAAAACCGTCTCGGTATTCACGATGCGGCACAGCTGCGTAAAGCCGAGTTAAGCTTCAGTGCCGCACGACTCGCCACGCTTGAACTGGGCCCGCGCAACGCCGGATTACCCTATCTTTGCCATATCCACCGTACGTTGTTTCAGGACGTTTACAACTGGGCTGGCGAACTGCGTACGCTCGACATCTGGCGCGACGAAACCCCTTTCTGCCATTTCGAGTACATCGAAAAAGAGGGGAATGCGCTGCTGGCAGCACTGGAAGACGAGAAGGGCCTGGCCGATCTCCCTCTGGCTGATTTCGCGAAGCGGATTGCCTGGTACTACTGTGAAATCAATATGCTGCATCCCTTCCGCGAAGGTAACGGCAGGGCGCAGCGTGTTTTCTTCGAGCAGTTGGCTCTGCATGCCGGCTACCTGCTGGCATGGGACAGTCTGAGCGCGGAAGCATGGGTTGCGGCAAATCAGGCCGGAGCGTCCGGTGATGTGCAACTGCTTGAAAAGGCTTTCGCCAGCATCGTCAGTGAAGCCAACGCTGTCTGAACCGTTGCAGCATAAGGGAGACGCCAGCAGTGTGCCTCCCTGTGCGACATGGGCTTTCCTGCTTCCCCGCATCACACTCACCCTGAACAGCATGGTAAGATGCCGCTCTGGACATCACTCTGGATGCCGAGCGATGCGCGCATCCTCCCGGTCTGCCTGAAACCATAACCATGCTGCTGCTTATTGATAACTACGACTCATTTACCTGGAACCTCTACCAGTATTTTTGCCAACTGGGAGCTAACGTACGGGTAGTGAGAAATGATGCCATCACTCTTGATGAGATGTGCGCCCTGCCGCTGAGCCATTTGGTGATCTCGCCCGGCCCCTGTACGCCCGATCAGAGCGGTATTTCGTTGCAGGCCATTCGCCACTTCGCTGGTCGTCTTCCGGTGTTAGGTGTTTGCCTGGGTCATCAGGCCATCGCTCAGGTTTTCGGTGCGCAGATTGTGCGTGCCCGCGACGTGATGCATGGTAAAACCTCGGCGATACAGCACAATGGTGGTGGTGTGTTCCGTGGCCTTAATCAGCCGTTGACCGTGACGCGCTACCACTCTCTTATCGTTAAAGCGGATACGCTGCCTGATGAATTTGATGTCACGGCCTGGAGCCTGCGCGACGGTCAGCCGGATGAGATTATGGGGATTCGCCATAAAACCCTGGCGCTGGAAGGCGTGCAGTTTCACCCCGAGAGCATCCTCAGTGAGCAGGGGCACCTGCTGTTAGCTAATTTCCTGAATCAGTGAAGTTGTGTTTGCCTTTAAGTGATTTTTTATGCATATTTCATGATTATTATTTCATCTTGACTCAACGAACCAGTTAACGAGGTTGTCAATGGCAGCGGAAAATATAGCGGTAACGCGGGAGACGTTCGATCAGGTTATTTTGCCTGTTTATGCACCTGCACAGTTTGTACCGGTAAAAGGCAAAGGGAGCCGAGTCTGGGATCAGCAGGGCAAAGAGTATATCGACTTCTCTGGCGGGATTGCCGTCACCGCACTGGGCCATTGTCACCCGGCGCTGGTTGAAACCCTGAAGAAACAGGGTGAAACCTTGTGGCATACCAGCAATTTGTTCACCAATGAACCTGCGCTGCGGCTGGCCAGTAAACTCATCAACGCGACCTTTGCGGAGCGGGTCTTTTTTGCTAATTCCGGTGCGGAAGCCAATGAAGCCGCCTTTAAGCTGGCTCGTTATTATGCCTGCAAACGCCACAGCCCGTTCAAAAGTAAAATTATTGCCTTTCATAATGCCTTTCACGGCCGGACGTTGTTCACCGTAACGGTGGGTGGACAGCCAAAGTATTCCGATGGTTTTGGTCCGAAACCCGCCGATATCGTTCACGTGCCTTTCAACGACCTGGATGCGGTAAAAGCCGTCATTGACGATCATACCTGCGCGATTGTGGTGGAGCCGATTCAGGGCGAGGGCGGTGTGATGCCGGCCACGCCAGCGTTTCTGCAGGGCTTACGTGAACTGTGCGACAAACACCAGGCGCTGCTGGTACTGGATGAAGTACAAAGCGGCATGGGACGTAGCGGTAAATTGTTTGCCTATGAGCACTGTGGCGTGACGCCAGACATTCTGACCTCGGCGAAGGCGCTGGGCGGTGGTTTTCCGGTCAGTGCGATGCTGACCACGAATGAGGTGGCCTCAACCATGGCACCTGGCGTTCATGGCACCACCTATGGCGGAAACCCGCTGGCCTGTGCGATTGCAGAAACCGCGCTGGATATCATCAATACACCAGAGGTGTTGAATGGCGTGGAAATCCGTCGTCAGCAGTTTGTGGAGGCCCTTAAGGCGATTGATGCGCGTCACGATCTGTTCAGCGATATCCGGGGTAAAGGTCTACTGATTGGTGCAGCCCTGAAACCGCAACATGCGGGCAAAGCGCGCGATATCCTGAATGCGTCAGCCGCAGAAGGCGTGATGGTGCTGGTGGCCGGGACCGATGTGATGCGCTTTGCGCCATCGCTGATTATCGAGCCTGCCGATATAGAAGAGGGCATGACGCGCTTTGCCAACGCGGTAGAGAAGGTGCTGTCGGCCTGAGTTATTTCCGGCGCAGACTGCGCATCAGCCAGCGGCCATGATGAGGCCGCTGGTTCCAGGCCAAAGATGAGATCGTGTGCATCACTTTCAGATGATCAAGAATGCGCCGGACGTGCTGCTCCAGCACCGTGACGGGCCCCTCGTTAATATCTTCAACGCCCTGCAGCAGATCCGTCTGCGAACTTTCCCCATCATATTCCAGTCGTTGCTGGCAACGTTGCAGCGCAATCTCGCACCATTGCAGATAGTGCTCAGCCAGCGTGGGCGGCAGCATGGTGTGTTCGCGCGCCAGAATCGTCATGGCATTGATGTGTTCAACAATAAACTGGCAGTGCGTGACCCATAAGCGCATATCCTGCAGGTAGCGTGAGTTAAATCCCGGCTCCTGCATCGCCTGATTCAGGGAATTAAACACCGCGTTATGGGCCTGGTTGACCTTAATCCGCTGGTAAGCCAGCTTATCTGGAGACTGCTCCGGGCCGAGTAACATCCGCAGTGCGTCCTGACAGGCCTCCAGTGCATCATGCGCATTCTGACGCAACAACGCGCTCTGCCACTGCGGCCACAGCCATAACATGCCACCAAAGGCGATCAGGCAACCCATCAGCGTATCCAGCAGGCGGGGCAATAAAAACTGTGCCCCGTTAAGGGAGAGCAGTTGCAGCGTATAAACGGCCGTGACCGTAAATCCTACCATCGACCAGCCGTAAAACTGTCGGGTAAAGCGATAGCTGATAAAGGTAATGGCCAGCATGATGCTCAACACCAGCGGTTCTGGCACATCCAGGCGCAGCGAGGCTGCCGCAATGACCAACCCGGCAAAGGTGCCCAGGGCCCGGTGCTGGATACGAACCCGGGTTGCACTGTAGTTGCTCTGGCTGACAAACATGATTGTCATCAAAATCCAGTAGGGCTTTGGAATGGAGAAAAACACCGCCAGGGCGCTGCCCAGCATCAGCATGACGGCAAAACGACCGGCGGTGCGCAGCGCGGAAGAACGCAACGACAGATAGCTTCGCAGCGCGGGCAGCAGCGGCAAACGACGCTGGCGATCGGCCATCAGGTCACGTTGATAAAGCGGCTTTTGGGTACGAAGTACCCGGGCGATGCGGCTGAAATGATAGAGGCAGAAGTTACCCACCGGATTGTCCGGATGCTGGCGGGCGATTTTTTCCAGCGCACCCAGCTGCTTGTCCATATCAAAACGGCTGGAGAGTTGGTGATACAGAATATCGTCGGCCAGCTCGCGCAGTCGGGCTGAAATCGTCCTGGCATTCCAGCGGATAACGGCTTCCGCATGGCTTTGTTCCACCAGCTTCTGGACTTCTTCCGGCTGATGCAGGCTGACGGAGATATGTTCCTGTAAATCCAGCGCCACCTGAAATGCCCGGGTCAGACGTTTATGGCTGTGATCGCGGCTTGCGGACAACATATGCATCTGTTGGTAGCAGGTGTTAATCAGGTCGACCGCTTTTTGCTGACGCACCAGCAGGGGCGGCAGGGCTTTTTCAGGATCGGTAAGCTGCGTCAGCAAGCTGTACTTTGCGTCACAGTAATTTGCCAGCTCACGGTAGATTAAACTCAGGCTTTCACGCATCGGCTGCTCTTTCCACAGCCAGAACCAAAACCAGTTGAATAATCCGTACCAGAGTGTACCGCCGATATAGAGCAGCGGAGGCACGTAAATGGGCATACGGCCAATCAGGCTGATGGTAAAAATCGCGGCAATGAGCGTACCGGGCAGCAGTCGGGCGTGCAGCGGGCTGATTTCACCGGTGACGCCAAGGAGTAACGGCATCGCAAACAGAATCAACGGCAGAGGGACGTCTTTGAGCAGTAGCCACTGCATCAGCAAACTGCCAAAGGCAAACAGGCTGCCGCCAATAATCAGGCGCTTAAAGAAACGTTTGTGCGGTGTATCCAGGCCAGCAATATTGCAGCAGGCGGGAACTAATGAGAACAGCAACCCTTTTTGCAGATCGCCAAACAGCCAGCCGAGCGCGACCGGAAGGCACAACACCAGAGTCTGGCGCAGCGCATAGTTAACTTCGGGGTGATAAATTATTCTTCGCCACATGGGCTCAACACAAGATATTCACGGCATAATGTTGCCATCACGCCGTGAATAATAAGGCTTAGCGGGTGCCGTAAACAACGATGGTTTTGCCGTGTGCGGAGATCAGATTCTGATCTTCCAGCATCTTCAAGATACGGCCCACGGTTTCACGTGAACAACCAACGATTTGGCCAATTTCCTGACGAGTAATTTTAATTTGCATGCCGTCAGGATGCGTCATGGCGTCAGGCTGTTTAGCCAGGTTAAGCAACGTCTGTGCAATGCGTCCGGTGACATCCAGGAACGCGAGATTTCCCACTTTTTCTGACGTCACCTGGAGACGGCGCGCCATCTGTGAAGAAAGACGCATCAGAATATCCGGGTTAACCTGGATGAGCTGACGGAATTTCTTGTAGGAAATTTCTGCTACTTCGCACGCCGTTTTCGCACGTACCCAGGCGCTGCGTTCCTGACCTTCTTCAAACAGGCCAAGCTCACCAATAAAATCGCCTTGATTCAGGTAAGAAAGAATCATCTCCTTGCCTTCTTCATCCTTAATCAGTACCGCGACGGAACCTTTCACGATGTAGTAAAGCGTTTCGGCTTTTTCACCTTGATGAATCAGCGTACTTTTGGATGGATACTTGTGAATATGGCAATGGGACAGGAACCATTCAAGTGTAGGGTCTGTTTGCGGTTTGCCGAGAACCATTCGCTATTATCCTCTATTGTAATCGTGCCCAAAATACAGGGCTCTGTTTCCCTGCCAGGCGATGAAAGCGTTAAGCGTGTTTCCATTCAGGAAATTATTCGGGCTGCATTCGGCGCAGAGCGCATAATTCTTCCCGGCTTCATCTTCGGATGACGAAAAAATATTTTTCAGCACTGTTTGTAGCACAGCTTTCGCCGACTGTCTTGTGTTGTCTCGCTTCAGCAATGAGGCTGATTTCTCTGGATTGCTGTTTACCAGGCAAAAGCGTACTCTGGCGCAAAAACAGGGTATTCTGGGGGCGAAATTATGCAGGCAAGAGTCAAATGGGTTGAAGGGTTAACATTCCTCGGCGAATCATCATCCGGCCATCAGGTCTTAATGGATGGTAATTCCGGTGATAAAGCGCCCAGTCCTATGGAAATGGTGCTGATGGCGGCCGGTGGATGCAGCGCAATTGATGTGGTTTCAATTTTGCAAAAAGGCCGCAACGATGTGGCTGATTGCGAAGTAAAACTCGAATCAGAGCGTCGGGAAGAAGCCCCTCGCATCTTTACCCGTATCAACCTGCATTTTATCGTGAGTGGAAAAGCACTTTCAGATAAAGCCGTGGCGCGTGCGGTCGACCTGTCGGCGGAAAAATATTGCTCGGTTGCCATTATGTTAGGCAAAGGGGTCGCGATCACCCACAGCTACGAGGTTATCGAGCTGTGATCTCTCAGAGGCCCGCGCGGCCTCTGATTTTATTCAATGCTTTTGCCTTCCATGAGCCGTTTCACCAACGGCGCCATAATCAACTCCATCGCCAGCCCCATTTTTCCGCCCGGTACCACCAGCGTATTGATATTGGAAATGAACGATCCCTGCAGCATGGCCAGCAGATAAGGGAAATCAATATCTTCCAGACACTGAAAGTGAATGACGACAAAACTCTCATCCAGCGAAGGAATGGTGCGGGCCGCAAACGGGTTGGAGGTATCCACGGTAGGGACGCGCTGAAAGTTGATATGGGTGCGTGAGAATTGTGGCGTTATGAAGTTGATGTAATCTTCCATTGAGCGCACAACCGAATCCATGACGGCCTCACGGGAATGGCCGCGTTCACCGGTATCGCGGACCAGCTTCTGAATCCACTCCAGGTTGACAATCGGCACCACGCCGACCAGTAAATCCACCTTTTCAGCGACGTTATGCTGAGCCGTCATCACCCCGCCGTGCAGTCCTTCATAAAAAAGCACGTCCGTATCCGGGGGCAGCGGCTGCCACGGCGTAAAGGTGCCCGGCACCTGATTCCAGGGCACGGCTTCGTCGTAGGTGTGCAGGTATTTCCGTGACTGGCCTTTGCCGTGCTCACCGTATTCAACAAAGGTTTGTTCCAGCAGGCCAAAGTCATTCGCTTCCGGGCCAAAATAGCTGATGTGGCGACCCAGATCGCGTGCTTTACGAATCGCCATATCCATTTCTGGCCGGGTAAAACGGTGAAAGCTGTCACCTTCCAGCTCGGCAGCGTGCAAATTGAGTTGCTGAAAAATTTTACGGAATGCCAGGCTGGTGGTGGTGGTTCCCGCGCCACTGGAACCCGTTACCGCAATGATCGGATGGCGTGCAGACATAGTAAAACTCCCTGTGAAGTCGGGCGATGAGCATTGTTAGCACGATTTTTCATTCTGTGCATCAGCCGCGAAACTCGCTTTTGCGCATGATGTTTACCGATTCGTGAAGCTCAGACCAGACCAGAACCACCTCACCTTGCTGCAGCTGACGTCGCACATCGGCGACTTTTTCCGTCAGGCTGAGCTCCTGTTCACCGTAGTCGGTGCCTTCGCGCAGGACAAAGGCTTCAATTAAATTTTCGAGGGTTTCGGGGGAAACCTGTTGCCAGGGAATCATCACAGGGTTAGCTATCCAGATAAGGGGAAATCCACTGTGGCACGCGCTGTTCCAGCCACAACTGAGGCTGGCGCAAGGTGCCACCAACAAAGCCAACATGACCGCCATGGCGCGTCAGCTGATAGGTAATAGTGGCAGATAATTGGTCATTCTGCGGGATCACCTCATCACTCATAAACGGGTCGTCTTTCGCATGGATGATCAGCAACGGTTTTGCCACCGAGCGAAGCAGCGGCATGGCGCTGGCGCGGCGATAATAATCCGTGGCATCGGCAAAGCCATGTGCGCGGGCGGTGATCGCGTCGTCGAAGTCTCGCAGGCGGCGCAGGGCGCTGAGCTGTTTAAGATCAATCGGTAAAGTGTCAGGCCATGCGTGCAGTTTGCGCTGAGCATTCTTTTTAAGCTGGCTCAGCAGGTAACGCTGATAAACCTGGGAAAAACCACGTTCCAGTCGGGCGCTGCAGGGCTCAAGCAGCAGCGGCGCAGAAACAATAACGCCGGCATCAATGACGGCATCATTGCCCTGTTGCCCCAGCAGGCAACCCAGCATGTTCCCGCCCAGTGAGAACCCCACCGCGGCGGTCGGAACGCGGCCCCAGCGCGTCGTCAGCCAGTTCAGGAAAAAGCGTGCATCCTCGGTTTCTCCTGAGTGATAAATCCGGTTCAGACGATTCGGTTCGCCGCTGCAGCCGCGAAAGTGCATCACTACGGCCAGCCAGCCACGTTGTTTGCAGACCTGCATCAGGCCGTGGATATAAGGACTGTGGAAACTGCCTTCCAGACCATGAAACAACACCACGCGCGGTTTATGCTGTGCAAACTGCGGATCTTCACTCCAGGCCAGGTCGACAAAATCACCATCGGGTAAATCAAGCCGTTGCCAGTGAGGCGTGACTCTTATCGTGCGGCGGATGAGGCGCGGCAGCAGGGTTTGCAGATGAGGATTCGCCAGGCCGCGCACAGGGATAAACGCCGCGCCATCCGGGCCCGAAAATTTCATGTTGTAAAGGCTTGTCTGTTCCATATCACACTGTTAGCTTCGATAAGTTTTTACATAATGGAGGGAGAACCCGGTTAAATGGAACTCAGTCTTTTTTTATCACTGTTAGGGTTTCTCTGGGTCGCGGCGATAACACCCGGACCTAATAATATGTTACTCACCGCCTCAGGTGCCAACTTTGGTTTTATTCGCACCATTCCGTTGATGGTTGGCATCATGATTGGTATGCAGCTGATGCTCCTCATGGTGGCGTTTGGCGTAGGGGGATTGATTCTGCTCTATCCCTCATTGCACCTGATTCTGAAAGTGGCCGGTAGCCTCTATTTGCTGTGGCTGGCATGGAAAATTGCCACCGCTGCCTATGAAAAGCTCGAGACTGATGCGGTGCCGGTCGCGCCCATGCCTTTCTGGCAGGGAGGATTGTTGCAGCTGATCAATCCCAAAGCCTGGTTAATGGCCCTGGGGGCGATAGCGAGCTTTAGCCTGGCCGGTGCCGGTTATCATCACTCTGTACTGTTAATCAGCGGGGGGATGTTTATGGTCAATCTGGTGGCGGGCATTATCTGGATGGGCTTTGGCGCCATGATCGGCCGCATTTTACGCAGTCCGCGCGCGTGGAAAATATTTAACCTCAGCATGGGGCTGTTAACGGCGGCATGCGTACTGCTGATCTGGCACTGATCCTAACTGGACGCACGCTCCAGGCGTTTCCAGGGTAACACTTCCCTGACAACCGGCGCGTGCGGCTGGCGAATTTTCTTCAGGAGCAACTGTACGCTGCGTGCACCCAGCTGATACATCGGTTGCTCTATGGTGGTCAACGGCGGATTCAGGCTACTGGTAAACGGGATACCGTCAAAACCGACCACGGCGAGATCGTCCGGTACGCGCAAGCCAGCTTCCAGCGCCGCATGGACCACGCCAACTGCCAGCACATCGGAAACGGCAAAGACGGCGTCCGGTCGTTCTGGCAGGCGCAACATCTCCTGTAACGCCCGGCTGCCTTCCTCACAGGAAATGCCTTCGGTATACACCACCTCTGCCCAGCCCAAATCCGACTGTTCGATGGCCTGGCGATAGCCCTGCTCACGATACTGGGAATACAGATAACGCAGGTCGCCATTCACCAGCGCGATGCGCTTGCGGCCCCTGGCGGCAAGGTAATGTATGGTGTCACGGGCGGCTTCAAGATGATCAATGGAGACCGAGGAGGCCGCAATCTGTGGATCAAACTCACAGCACTGAATCCAGGGCGAATCGCCGATGATATCAATAAGGCTTTGCAGGCCGGCCGCCGCGTCCATCGTAATGACGCCATCAACCACTTTGCCCGTTAACAGCGTCAGGTAAGCAGCCTCACGTTTAAACTGTGAGGCAGAATTACACAGCAGGATGTGGTAGCCGTGCATTTCTGCTTCCGCTTCAATGCCTTGCACCACCCGGGCGCAAAAGGGATTGGTGATATCTGAAATCAGTACCAGCAACATATGGCTTTGCGAGGTACGCAGTTGACGGGCTAACAGGTTGGGTTGATAGCCGCTTGTGGAAATGGCATCCAGCACTTTCTGACGCGTATCCGCCTTCACACCTGGGTGAGCGTTAAGCACGCGGGATACCGTGGCCTTAGACACGCCAGCTAACAGGGCAACTTTGTCGATCGACATCGAACTCGCAGACCTCACCAGGGAGCAAATAATAGCGCATATCAATAGCACAACCTGCATGTGAGCGCCTGACAAATTTATGGCTTTTTGTCTGAATTTTAATTTGCATATAACGGCAATCTATTGCAGATGATGATCTAAGAATTTCTTTCTATTAGGGATAACTTTTAATTCCTTTGTGAAATTAATCCCGCCAGCAACACTGCCCACATCATAAAAGTGATGGGAAAAAATCATGTTGAAAGGGCGATTAACGATTCTGGCTTCTGTGCTGTCACTGCTGGCCTTTCAGGCCTGCGCGGTCAACGTGACGGTGGCTTATCAAACCTCGGCGGAACCGGCCAAAGTGGCGCAGGCAGATAACACCTTTGCCAAAGAGAGCGGTGCGACGGTTGCGTGGCGCAAATTCGACAGCGGCGCGGGCGTACTGCGGGCACTGGCCTCGGGTGATGTCCAGATCGGCAATATTGGGTCCAGTCCGTTAGCCGTGGCGGCGACGCAACAGCTGCCTGTCGAAGCTTTTTTACTGGCCTCACAGTTAGGGAATTCAGAGGCGCTGGTGGTCAAAAAAAACCTCGCCAGTCCTCAGGACCTGATAGGTAAACGCATCGCCGTCCCGTTCATTTCCACCACGCACTACAGCTTGCTCTCCGCCTTAAAACACTGGGGCATCAAGCCTTCCCAGGTTCAACTGGTGAATCTACAGCCGCCCGCCATTGTGGCAGCCTGGCAACGCGGCGACATTGACGGTGCGTACGTTTGGGCGCCCGCAGTGAATGCGCTGGAAAATGACGGCCACGTCTTAACGGACTCTTCACAGGTTGGCCGCTGGGGATCGCCCACGCTGGATGTCTGGGTCGTGCGCAAAGACTTCGCTCAGCAACATCCTGATATCGTTACCGCCTTTGCCCGCAGCGCCCTTGAGGCGCAGAAAGCCTATCTCGACAATCCCGAGCAGTGGCTTAAACAGCCCGACAATCTGCGCAAACTCGCGCGTTTAAGCGGCGTGCCAGAACAGCAGGTTCCGGCGCTGGTTAAGGGCAATACCTACCTCACCGCCGCGCAACAGGTTACGCAGTTGGAACAGCCTGTTAATCAAGCCATTGTGGATACGGCGCAGTTTTTGAAAGCGCAGGGCAAAGTGCCGCAGGCGGGCAATGATTACAGCAGTTATGTGACCAGCCGTTTTGTTGCGCCCCTGGTTAAACCCTGAGGAGAACAGCATGTTACGTATCGCTCACCTGAACGCGAGTTATGCCGGTCAGCCTGTGTTACAGGACATCACGCTGCAGCTTGATAAAAAAGCGCTGATGGTGGTTCTGGGGCCGTCAGGCTGTGGCAAAACCACCTTACTTAACCTGATTGCCGGGTTTTTACCGGTCGAATCCGGCGCGATTTCCCTGGACGAAAAGCCTGTTCTCGGGCCGGGCGCAGAGCGTGGCGTGGTGTTTCAAAGTGAAGGCCTGCTGCCGTGGCGTAACGTACTGGATAATGTGGCTTTCGGTTTACAGCTCGCCGGCATGGCGCGCCAGCCGCGTGAGGTGATTGCGCGGCGCTTTATCAAAAGCGTTGGGCTGGAAGGCGCGGAAAAACGGCAGATCTGGCAGCTATCCGGTGGTCAGCGTCAGCGCGTTGGTATCGCCCGGGCGCTGGCGGCCGATCCACAGTTATTGCTGCTGGATGAGCCTTTCGGCGCGCTTGACGCGTTCACCCGCGAGCAAATGCAAACGCTGCTATTAACGCTGTGGCGTAACAGCGGTAAGCAGATTCTGCTTATCACCCATGACATTGAAGAAGCCATCTTTTTGGCCAGCGAGCTGGTGCTGCTCTCTCCGTCGCCGGGCCGGGTACAGGAAAAACTGACGCTTAATTTCGGTCAGCGTTTTGTGGAGGGCGAACCCTGCCGCAGCATCAAATCCGATCCTGATTTTATTGCTCAGCGGGAATATGTACTGAGTCGGGTATTTGAACAGCGGGAGGCATTTGTATGAGTGCGCTGGTCAATGATGAGCCGACAACCGTGCGCCAGCGTCGCCTGCGCTGGCCTTTTTCCACCCCGTTTACGTTGAGCGCGCTAAGCCTGCTCCTGCTGCTGTTCATCTGGTGGAGTGTGACCGCGCTGGGGCTGATTGCACCACTGTTTTTACCTTCGCCACAGCAGGTGGTGCGAAAGCTGCTGTTGGTTGCCGGTCCACAAGGCTTTATGGACGCCACGCTGTGGCAGCATTTGTCCGCCAGCCTGACACGTATGCTGATCGCCTTAACTGCGGCAGCGGCGATCGGCATCCCGGTGGGGATTGCCATGGGCATCAGCCCGGTGGTGCGTGCGCTGATCGACCCGTTGATTGAGCTATACCGGCCCGTGCCGCCGCTGGCGTATTTGCCCCTGATGGTCATCTGGTTCGGTATTGGTGAGACATCGAAAATATTGTTGATTTTTCTGGCGATATTCGCCCCGGTGGTGCTGTCGACGGTCGCTGGCGTGCGCAATGCGCAGCAGGTGCGTCTGCGCGCGGCGGCATCGCTGGGAGCGAACCGCTGGCAGCAGCTACGTTGGGTCATTTTACCCGGCGCCTTGCCAGAGATACTGACGGGATTACGAATTGGCCTTGGTGTGGGATGGTCAACGCTGGTGGCCGCCGAGCTTATCGCGGCCACCCGGGGTTTAGGTTTTATGGTGCAGTCGGCGGGTGAGTTTCTGGCGACAGATGTGGTGCTGGCGGGGATCGCGGTCATTGCCGTGGTTGCGTTTAGTTTAGAGCTGAGTCTGCGTGCGCTGCAGCGCCGCCTGACGCCCTGGAATGGAGAGCAAAAATGAACGAAAAGTTAGAGATTAAGCCACTCGGGCCTTTTATTGGTGCCCAGGTTGGCAACCTTGATGTATCCCGTCCGCTCAGTGATGCGCAGTTTGAACAGCTCTATCATGCGCTGCTGCGCCACCAGGTCCTGTTCCTGCGTGAGCAGGTTATTACGCCCGAACAGCATCGTGCGCTGGCGATTCGCTTTGGCGATCTTCATATCCACCCGGTTTATCCGCATGCGGAAGGCGTTGAAGAGATCATTGTTCTGGATACGCATCAGGATAATCCGCCAGATAATGATAACTGGCACACCGATGTGACCTTTATTCAAACGCCGCCAGCCGTGGCGTTGCTTGCGTCCAAAGTGCTGCCGGAGTGTGGCGGTGACACGCTGTGGACCAGCGGCATCGCGGCGTATGAGGCGCTGTCTGCGCCTTTTAAAACCTTACTGGCTGAACTGCAGGCTGAACATGACTTTACAAAATCCTTTCCCGAATACAAGCACCGCAACACGCCAGAGGAGCATCAGCGCTGGCAACAGGCCGTCGCGAAAAACCCACCGGTGTACCATCCGGTGATCCGTACGCATCCCGTCAGCGGCAAAAAAGCCCTGTTTGTGAATGAGGGATTTACTACCCGAATCATGGATATCCGTCAGAAAGAGAGCGAGGCGCTATTGGGCTTCTTGTTTGCCCACGTGACGAAACCGGAGTTTCAGGTGCGCTGGCGCTGGCAGCCAAACGATTTGGCCATATGGGACAACCGGGTTACACAGCACTATGCGAATGCGGACTATTATCCAACACGGCGGGTGATGCAACGGGCAACGGTGCTGGGCGATAAACCCTATTAAACCGTACCGGACGCTGAGCCGGTACGGCGGTGTAAATTCAGATGAGATGAAGACGTCCCCGCGCAGCCGCCTGGATCAGGCGGTGAGCATCGTTTCCAGTTGCTCCTGCGCCTCCAGCCAGGCCATCTCCACCTCTTCCAGCGCCGATTTACTCTCGGCCTGCTTCTGTAGCGCGGCAGTGAGATCGGCCTTACGCTGTTGTTCGTAGATGGCGCTGTCCGAGAGGAGTGCTTCGGCGTCGGCGAGCTGGCTTTGCCATTTCGCCATCTGCTTTTCTAATTTCTCTATCTCTTTGCGCAGCGGCTGGGTTTGCGTCCGTAGCTCCGCCTCACGGCGCTTCTGATCCTTACGGGCCTGGGCGCTGTTGCCATTGTCCTGCTTAGGTGCCGCGTCCTGCTGCGTCTGCTGTTTTTGCAGATCGCTCAGCCACTGCTGATAATCTTCCAGATCGCCGGGGAATACATCGACGCTGCCATCGTGAACCAGATAGAGATCGTCCGTTGTGGCGCGTAACAGATGGCGATCGTGCGAGACCACCACTAACGCCCCTTCGAAATCGATGAGCGCCTCGGTTAATGCCTGACGCATATCCAGATCCAGATGGTTGGTGGGTTCATCCAGCAACAGCAGGTTAGGGCGCTGCCAGACGATGAGCGCCAGCACCAGGCGTGCCTTTTCTCCACCGGAGAACCGTTCGGTGATCTCCGTGACTTTATCGCCCTGAAAGCCAAAGCCGCCAAGGTAATCACGTAGCTGCTGCTCTAACACTTTCGGTGCGATACGGGAAAGGTGCTGTAAAGGCGATTCGTCGGCACGCAGGAATTCGAGCTGATGCTGGGCGAAGTAACCCAGCTTAATGCCTTTTGCCAGGCCAATCTCGCCCGCCTTCGCGCTAAGCTCGCCAGCCAACAGCTTGATCAGCGTGGATTTACCGGCACCGTTGCGGCCCAGCAAGCCAATACGTGAGCCGGGCACCAGGTTAAGCTTAATGGCATCAAGAATAATGCGATCGCCATAGCCTGCGGTCACTTTTTCCATTTTCAGCAGCGGATTAGGCAGACTTTCCGGTGCGCGGAAGCTGAAACTAAAGGGATTATCGACGTGCGCAGGCGCAATCAGCTCCATGCGCTCCAGCATCTTAATGCGGCTTTGGGCCTGCTTCGCTTTGGTCGCCTGAGCGCGGAAGCGATCAATATATTTTTGCAGGTGAGCCACTTTTTCCTGCTGGCTATGATATAACGCCTGCTGCTGTGCCAGCTTGGCTACGCGCTGGCGTTCGAAGGAGCTGTAGTTGCCGGTGTACTCGATCATCGTTTGCTGCTCGATGTGGATAATTTTATCCACCACAGGATCATGGAAGTCGCGATCGTGCGAGATTAGAATCAGCGTGCCTTCATAGCTTTTCAGCCAGCGCTCCAGCCAGATAACCGCATCCAGATCGAGGTGGTTAGTCGGTTCATCCAGCAACAGCAGGTCTGAACGACACAGCAACGCCTGCGCCAGGTTAAGTCGCATGCGCCAGCCGCCAGAAAAATCACTCACCGGACGCTGAAGCTGTTCCTGACTAAATCCCAGCCCGTGCAACAAGCTTGAGGCACGTGACTGAATCGTCCATGCCTGAATGGTGTCGAGCTTAGCGTGCAACAGGGCGATGGCATTTCCGTCATTGCTGATGTTCGCCTCTGCCAGTTCCGCTTCAAGCTGGCGGTACTCGCGATCGCCATCGATGACATAGTCAAGGGCGGCCTGGCTCAGGGCAGGGGTTTCCTGATTAACCCAGGCGAGTGACCAGTTGCCGGGAAAGGTGAAGGAGCCAGCATCGCTGCTGATCTCGCCTTTCAGCAACGACAGCAGCGTGGATTTTCCACAGCCGTTTTTACCCACCAGCCCGACTTTTTGGCCGGGATTGATGGTAGCGGTCGCGTTATCGAGCAGGACGCGAATACCGCGGCGAATTTGTAGGGCAGAGAAGACAATCATAAGCGCCGTATCGTCAGAATATGTTAATTTACCTGCAACATAATTGGGTTCTTGTTGCGTTGTGCATGGTAGCGGAAATCTGCACCAATGACGACGCTTTGGAGGGAAAGGATGTCGCAGCCACCTAAGATTTTGCTGCTATTTGCTCATCCTGAAGCACAGGATTCGAAAGCAAATCGCATTTTGCTGGAGGCGGCTGAGAAAACAGAACATGTCACCGTTCACGATCTCTATGCTGCCTACCCGGATTTTTTTATCGATGTCTACCACGAGCAGCAGCTGCTGCGTGAGCATGATGTGATTATTTTTCAACATCCGCTCTATACCTATAGCTGTCCGGCGCTGTTAAAAGAGTGGCTGGATCGCGTACTGTCGCGGGGGTTTGCCAACGGCGTAGATGGTAATGCGCTGGAAGGAAAATACTGGCGCAGCATTGTGACCACAGGAGAGCCAGAAACGGCGTTCCAGAAGCACGGGCTTAACCGTTATTCCATGAATGACATTTTGCGCCCCTTTGAGCTGACGGCGCAGATGTGCCGTATGCACTGGATGCCGCCGATGATTATCTACTGGGCCCGCCGCCAGCCCCCCGATTTACTGAAAAATTATGCCCGCGCATACAGCGACTGGCTGGCAGCACCGCTGCCGAATGGAGGGTTATAAATGGAAGGACAAACGCTGCTGACCGCGGGAGTGATCTATCTGGTCGCGGCGGTACTGATCGTACCGGTAGCGGCGCGCCTCGGTATTGGCGCAGTTTTGGGATATTTGCTGGCCGGTATTGCTATCGGACCCTGGGGACTGGGTTTTATTAGCGACGTTGACGAGATCCTGCACTTTTCCGAGCTGGGCGTCGTGTTCCTGATGTTCATCATCGGGCTGGAACTTAATCCGGCAAAGCTGTGGGCGCTGCGCCGGTCCATTTTTGGTATTGGCGCGGCGCAGGTCATTTTTTCAGCGGCGATTCTGGGCACGCTGCTGTGGCTGACGAAGTTTGACTGGCGAGCCGCGGTCATTGGCGGTATTGGCCTGGCAATGTCATCCACGGCAATGGCGCTCCAGCTGATGCGCGATAAAGGCATGAATCGCAGCGAATCCGGGCAGTTAGGTTTTTCGGTGCTGCTGTTTCAGGACCTGGCGGTGATACCGGCTCTGGCGTTGATTCCACTGTTGGCAGGAAATGACAGCGGCAGCATCGACTGGATGAAAGTGGGCATGAAGGTGCTGGCCTTTGCCGGCATGTTAATTGGGGGCCGCTATTTGCTGCGCCCCATTTTTCGCTATATCGCGGCCTCGGGCGTACGCGAGGTGTTTACCGCGGCTTCATTGTTGTTGGTGCTGGGTTCGGCGCTGTTTATGGATGCGCTGGGCTTATCCATGGCGTTAGGGACGTTTATCGCCGGTATCCTGTTGGCGGAAAGTGAATACCGGCACGAGCTGGAAGTGGCGATCGAGCCGTTTAAAGGTTTACTGCTGGGGCTGTTTTTTATTTCGGTAGGCATGGCGCTGAATCTTGGCGTGCTCTATACCCATATTATCGCGATCTTGCTGGGCGTACTGGTGCTGGTGGCGGTGAAGATCCTGGTCTTGTATGTGCTGGGACGGATTTATGGTTTGCGCAGCTCGGAGCGCCAGCAGTTTGCCGGTGTACTGAGCCAGGGCGGAGAGTTTGCCTTTGTGCTGTTTTCTGCGGCCTCATCGGCCAAACTGTTTTCGGGCGATCAACTGCCGCTCCTGCTGGTTACCGTAACCCTGTCCATGATGACCACGCCACTTCTGATGCAGGTCATCGATCGGCTGTTAGCGCGTCGTTTTAATGAAATTGACGAAGATGCCGAAAAGCCGTTCGTCGAGGACGATCAGCCCCAGGTCATCGTGGTGGGCTTTGGTCGTTTTGGTCAGGTCGTTGGTCGTTTACTGATGGCGAACAATAAACGTATCACGGTACTGGAGCGGGATATCAGCGCAGTGAGCCTGATGCGAAAATATGGCTACAAGGTTTATTATGGTGATGCCACCGAGCTGGAGCTGCTACGTGCAGCGGGTGCGGCCAGCGCGCAATCCATCGTAATTACCTGTAGCAATCCTGAAGATGCCATGACGATTGTGCATCTCTGCCAGCAGCATTTTCCGCATCTGCATATCATGGCGCGGGCTCGCGGCCGCGTAGAAGCCCATGAACTGCTGCAGGCAGGCGTCACGCAGTTCTCGCGTGAAACCTTCTCCAGTGCGCTGGAGCTGGGCCGCAAGACATTGATGTCGCTGGGGATGCATCCGCATCAGGCGCACCGTGCGCAGCAGCACTTCCGTCGGCTGGATATGCGTATGTTGCGGGAACTAGTGCCCGCCCAATCTGACAAGGCACAGATTTCTCGGGTACGTGAAGCTCGGCGTGAACTTGAAGATATTTTTCAGCGCGAAATGCAGCACGAAAGGCGTCAGATCCATGACTGGGACGACGATGAGTAATCAGAAGAGGCAGGTAGAGCATCATGCGTAAACGTTTTATTGCCGGTGCGGTTTGTCCGCACTGCCAGGAAAAAGACACGCTGGCTATGTGGCGCGAAAACAATGTCGATGTCGTTGAGTGTGTGAAGTGCGGCCATCAAATGCGCGAAGCGGATAAACAGGCGCGCGATCAGGTTCGTGGCAATGAGCAAGTGATAGGAATTTTCCATCCAGAGTAGCGAAATGGCCCAGCTTTTTTTAAGCTTAACCACACAGCGGGATTGAATTCCGTTACAATTGACGCCATTAACGCTGTGGTCGCAAGAGAAAAAGACAGCCTCTTGTACTCAGCCCCGAACCTTTCTGGTTGGTGTTATTGCACGCAAGAATAGACCAATGAGACGGGATCTTAGTTCTCAACGGTTAGGAGATATCATGAAAGTAGCAAAAGACCTGGTGGTAAGCCTGGCCTATCAGGTACGTACAGAAGACGGTGTGTTGGTTGACGAGTCACCGGTGAGTGCACCGTTAGACTATCTGCACGGTCATGGTTCCCTGATTTCTGGTCTGGAAAACGCGCTGGAAAACCACGTAGCGGGCGATAAGTTTGACGTGCATATCCCGGCAAACGACGCTTACGGTCAGTACGATGACAACCTGGTACAGCGCGTACCTAAAGACGTCTTTATGGGCGTTGACGAATTACAGGTTGGCATGCGTTTTCTGGCGGAAACCGACCAGGGTCCAGTGCCGGTTGAAATCACCGAAGTTGAAGACGAGCATGTTGTGGTTGACGGTAACCACATGCTGGCGGGTCAGAACCTGAATTTCAATGTTGAGGTGGTTGCGATTCGTGAAGCCACACCGGAAGAGCTGGCTCATGGCCACGTTCACGGTGCTGATGGCCATCACCACGATCACGACCATGACCACGACCATGACCACGGTCAGGGTGGTTGCGGTACTGGCGGTTGTGGTTGCAGCCACTAAGTTCGACTCTGCATTTCAAGGCCACCTCCGGGTGGCCTTACTTTTTTGCGTCTTTCGGATCGCGCCAGATGTCCGGGGACCCAGGCCTGTATCAGTAATGCGGCGGTGGGGTTTCTTCTGACGGATCGGCAATCATCGATGGCGCGCTGGCTTTAAACTTCTCAAGCAACAGACGCATATGTTCGCGCATCTTACTCATTTCAAGTTCATGCTGGACCACGGTATTGTTCAGTTGATCGATAGTCATCTCCTGAAAAGCCAGTTTGCTTTCAAGCGTTTCAATACGTTGTTCCCACTCTGACTGTTGCATGACCTGTTCTCCTGTTAAGGTGCTACTCAGCGCATAATTCTAAAGGCTGACGTTGCAGAATTGCCCTATTTTTTATGTTTTATTTAGCGTTTAGCTTGAAAAAGGCCCAGATGGCATCATCTCTGGTGAAACTTCCTGACGCAAAAAAGGTCGGAAGTAGACCAGATAATTACGCTGTGGGAGTGTTCGCCACTGCCACGTAAAGTTATAGTGTGGGCCCGCAGTCCGCAATGATTCCCGAGGTGTCAGGCTTCGGTTTTGGAGAAAGGATGAAATCACTGTTCAAAGTCACATTGTTAGCTACCACCATGGCCGTCGCGCTGAATGCTCCGCTGGCAATGGCTGCAGAAACTGCAGCGGCACCGGCAGCAGCCGATGCGCCTCAGACTGCTCCTCAGGCTCCAAAAAATGCAGCCTTCAAAAATGAAGATCAGCAATCTGCGTATGCTTTGGGTGCGTCACTGGGCCGTTATATGGACAACTCTCTGAAAGAACAAGAGAAGCTGGGCATCAAACTGGACAAACAGCAGCTGATTGCCGGTGTTCAGGATGCGTTTGGTGGCAAGAGCAAACTGTCTGACGAAGAGATCGAGCAAACACTGCAGGCGTTTGAAGTGCGTGTGAAAGGCGCGGCTTCAGCCAAGATGGAAAAAGATGCGAAAGAAAATGCCGAGAAAGGTGAAGCTTACAGCGCTAAGTTTGCCAAAGAGAGCGGCGTGAAGAAAACCGACAGCGGTCTGCTGTACAAAGTAGAGAAAGAAGGCACCGGTGATGCGCCGAAAGACAGCGATACCGTGGTCGTAAACTACAAAGGTACGCTGATCGACGGTACGGAGTTCGATAACTCTTACACCCGCGGTGAGCCACTGTCATTCCGTCTTGATGGCGTGATCCCAGGCTGGACCGAAGGCCTGAAGCACGTTAAGAAAGGCGGTAAGATCAAACTGGTTATCCCACCGAATCTTGCCTATGGTAAGAACGGCGTTCCGGGTATTCCAGCGAACTCTACCCTGGTCTTTGATGTTGAACTGCTTGATATCAAACCTGCACCAAAAGCAGATGAAAAAACGCAGGCACCTGCTGCTGACGCGAAGAAATCCCAGTAATCTGTCTGCCGCCACCTTCGGGTGGCGGTTTCTGCGCGTTATGACAAACCTCTGGCATAAGCCCGCGACATTTGCCAGACTATCGCCTGCATAATTATCCCAATATTGAGTCTGCCCGTAAGCCGCTGTGACAGGCTCCAGCCATGTAGGGTGATGTCTTCAATGTCTAATCCATTCAATCCCGGTGAACTGAGCGACTTCGATCTTCTGGAGCAGCATCCGTTCGAGCAAACTGATTACGATATTTTAAAGTCGTATGAGGCTGTCGTAGATGGCCTTGCCATGCTGATCGGCTCGCATTGTGAAATCGTCCTGCACTCACTGGAGGATTTGAACTGTTCGGCTGTGCGTATTGCTAACGGTGAGCACACTGGTCGTAAAGTCGGATCGCCCATTACGGACTTAGCGTTGCGCATGCTGCATGATATGCAGGGCGCAGACAGCAATGTTTCCCGCGCTTACTTTACCCGTGCGAAAAGCGGTGTGTTGATGAAGTCAGTGACAATCGCGATTCGCAATCGTCAGCAGCGGGTTATTGGGTTGTTGTGTATCAACATGAACCTTGATGTGCCGTTTTCACAGATTATGTCGACATTTCTGCCGCCTGAAATGCAGCAGGTTGACTCCAACGTTAACTTTGCCAGTTCGGTAGACGACCTGGTCATGCAAACGCTGGAATTTACTATTGAAGAAGTGAGCGCCGATCGCAATGTGTCGAATAATGCCAAGAACCGTCAGATCGTATTAAACCTGTATGAGAAAGGTATTTTCGACATCAAAGATGCCATCAACCAGGTTGCAGACCGCTTAAATATTTCCAAGCACACCGTGTATCTCTACATCCGTCAGTTTAAAAACGGTGATTTCCAGGGGCAGGATCGCTAATGCGTTACGCGCTGTTGGTCACGGGCCCCGCCTATGGCACGCAACAGGCGACCAGCGCTCTGCTGTTTGCCAACGCGTTGCTGGCAGCCGGCCATCAACTGGACAGTGTGTTTTTTTACCGGGAAGGCGTGCTGAATGCGAATCAGCTGACGGCACCGGCCAGTGATGAGTTTGATCTGGTCCGGGCGTGGCAGTCACTGAGCCAGGCACAGGGCGTCGCGCTGAATATCTGTGTCGCAGCAGCATTACGGCGCGGCGTGACCGATCAACAGGAAGCGTCAAGGCTGGCATTGCCCGGCGCTAATCTGCAACCCGGCTTCACGCTGGCCGGCTTAGGTGCGCTGGCTGAAGCGGCACTGCGGTGCGAACGCATGGTGCAGTTCTGATGAATCGTGTTGCGTTTGTCTTTACCCATGCGCCGCATGGCACCAGTGCAGGTCGTGAAGGGCTGGATGCTGCGTTGGCGACCGGTGCATTAAGCGATGACATCGGCCTGTTTTTTATTGGTGACGGTGTACTCCAGCTCAACAGCGGGCAACAGCCAGAAAATATTCACAGTCGTCATTATGCCGCGACCTTTGGTGTGCTGGCGCTGTATGATATCGAGCAATGTTACCTGTGTCGGGACGCGTTGCGGGTTCGCGGTTTAGCGGAAAGTGCTCCGCGTATTTTGGATGCTGAGATTTTAGATGCGCCGTTACTGCGTCAAAAACTGGCTGGCTTTGACCGAATCCTGACTTTTTAAGAGCGAGTCATGCTGCATACTTTATTTCATTCGCCGGCTTACAGCGACATTGATACGCTGTCCTTACTGTTGAGCCCGGACGACGACCTGTTATTATTGCAGGACGGCGTACTGGCAGCGATCCAGGGCAGTAGGGCGCTGGAAAAACTGAGCGCCTGCGGTGTAAAACTCTGGGCGCTGCAAGACGATCTGAGCGCACGCGGGCTGAGTGAGCAAATTTCTCCCATTGTGCAGCCAGTAGACTATACTTTTTTCGTTGCGTTAACGGTAAAACATCGACAACAAATGGCCTGGTAATTCGCTGACCCCCTGGTTATTTCTTGACACCCTTTTGACACAGCCCTAAAATTCTGCCTCCTCGTAATTCTACGAGGTGATTTATTACGTGTTTACGAAGCAAAAAGCTAAATCCCAGGAGCTATTTAATGGCAACAGTTAACCAGCTGGTTCGCAAACCACGCGTCCGCAAAGTTGCAAAGAGCAACGTGCCGGCGCTGGAAGCTTGCCCGCAGAAACGTGGTGTTTGTACTCGTGTGTACACTACCACTCCTAAAAAACCAAACTCAGCACTGCGTAAAGTTTGCCGTGTGCGTTTGACTAACGGTTTTGAAGTTACCTCCTACATCGGCGGTGAAGGTCATAACCTGCAGGAACACTCCGTGATCCTGATCCGTGGCGGTCGTGTTAAAGACTTGCCAGGTGTGCGTTACCACACCGTCCGTGGCGCGCTGGACTGCTCAGGTGTTAAAGACCGTAAGCAGTCACGCTCCAAGTACGGCGTGAAGAAGCCAAAGGCTTAATGGTTCTCCGTTAAGTAAGGCCAAACGTTTTAACTTAAATGTCAAACTAAACTCGTAGAGTTTTGGACAATCCTGAATTAACAACGGAGTATTTCCATGCCACGTCGTCGCGTCATTGGTCAGCGTAAAATTCTGCCGGATCCTAAGTTCGGATCAGAGCTGCTGGCTAAATTTGTAAACATCCTGATGGTAGATGGTAAAAAGTCTACTGCCGAAACTATCGTCTACACCGCGCTTGAGACCCTGGCTCAACGCGCTGGTAAAGATGGCCTGGAAGCGTTCGAGGTTGCTCTCGAGAACGTGCGTCCGACTGTCGAAGTTAAGTCACGTCGCGTTGGTGGGTCTACCTACCAGGTTCCAGTTGAAGTCCGTCCGGTTCGTCGTAATGCCCTGGCAATGCGTTGGATCGTAGAAGCTGCTCGTAAACGCGGTGATAAATCTATGGCTCTCCGCCTGGCGAACGAACTTTCTGATGCTGCAGAAAACAAAGGTACTGCAGTTAAGAAACGTGAAGACGTTCACCGCATGGCAGAAGCCAACAAGGCGTTCGCACACTACCGCTGGTAACAGCTTCGTAGTTGTTATTAACCCAGCGGGCGTCCCAGTGACTCACCTGCTGGGCTTTTTTAACTTAGAACGTCTAAGAATCAGAGGAATCAAATGGCTCGTAAAACACCCATTGAGCGCTACCGTAACATTGGTATCAGTGCCCACATCGACGCCGGTAAGACTACAACTACCGAACGTGTTCTGTTCTACACCGGTGTAAACCACAAAATCGGTGAAGTCCATGACGGCGCAGCAACCATGGACTGGATGGAGCAGGAGCAGGAACGTGGTATTACCATCACGTCTGCTGCGACCACCTGTTTCTGGTCTGGTATGGCTAAGCAGTTTGAACCACACCACGTAAACATCATCGACACCCCGGGACACGTTGACTTCACCATCGAAGTTGAGCGTTCTATGCGTGTGCTTGATGGTGCAGTCATGGTTTACTGTGCGGTTGGTGGTGTTCAGCCACAGTCTGAAACCGTATGGCGCCAGGCGAACAAATATAAAGTTCCACGCATTGCGTTCGTTAACAAAATGGACCGCATGGGTGCTAACTTCCTGAAAGTTGTTGATCAGATGAAAGCGCGCTTGGGTGCAAACCCAGTTCCACTTCAGCTGGCCATCGGCGCAGAAGACGGCTTTACCGGTGTTGTTGACCTGGTGAAAATGAAAGCTATCAACTGGAACGATGCCGATCAGGGCGTTACCTTCGTATACGAAGATATCCCAGCTAATATGCAGGAACTGGCTGAAGAATGGCGTGCGAAGCTTGTTGAAGCTGCAGCTGAAGGTTCTGATGAGCTGATGGAGAAATTCTTCGGCGGTGAAGAACTGACAGAAGAAGAGATCAAAACATCTCTGCGCAAACGCGTTCTGAAGAACGAAATCATCCTGGTTACCTGTGGTTCTGCATTTAAGAACAAAGGTGTTCAGGCGATGCTGGATGCGGTTGTTGAATACCTGCCAGCACCGACTGACGTTACCGCGATTAACGGTATGCTGGACGACGGTAAAGACACGCCGGCTGAGCGTCACTCAGACGACAAAGAGCCGTTTGCTGCACTGGCGTTCAAAATCGCTACCGATCCGTTTGTTGGTAACCTGACCTTCTTCCGCGTTTACTCGGGTGTGGTTAACACTGGCGACACCGTGTTCAACCCGGTTAAGTCAAACCGTGAGCGTCTGGGCCGTATTGTTCAGATGCACGCCAACAAACGTGAAGAGATCAAAGAAGTTCGTGCGGGCGACATCGCAGCAGCGATCGGCTTGAAAGACGTAACCACGGGTGACACGCTGTGTGATCCAGACAACGTCATCATTCTTGAGCGCATGGAATTCCCTGAGCCGGTAATCTCTATCGCCGTTGAGCCGAAAACCAAAGCTGACCAGGAAAAAATGGGTCTGGCTCTGGGTCGTCTGGCGAAGGAAGATCCATCATTCCGCGTATGGACTGATGAAGAAACCAACCAGACCATCATCGCCGGTATGGGTGAGCTGCACCTCGACATCATCGTTGACCGTATGAAGCGTGAATTCAACGTTGAAGCAAACGTGGGTAAACCACAGGTTGCTTATCGTGAAGCGATTCGCTCTAAAGTTACCGGTATTGAAGGTAAGCACGCCAAGCAGTCTGGTGGTCGTGGTCAGTACGGTCATGTTGTTATCGACATGTACCCACTGGAGCCAGGTTCGAACCCGAAAGGTTACGAATTTGTCAACGATATCAAAGGTGGTGTAATTCCTGGCGAATTCATCCCTGCGGTTGATAAAGGTATCCAGGAGCAGCTGAAGTCAGGCCCACTGGCCGGTTATCCGGTTGTGGATCTGGGTGTTCGTCTGCACTTCGGTTCTTACCATGACGTTGACTCCTCTGAGCTGGCGTTTAAACTAGCCGCGTCTATTGCCTTTAAAGATGGCTTTAAGAAAGCGCAGCCAGTTCTGCTTGAGCCTATCATGAAGGTTGAAGTCGAGACCCCAGAAGAGAACACCGGTGACGTAATCGGTGACCTTAGCCGTCGTCGTGGTATGCTCAAAGGGCAAGAATCTAACGCTACTGGCGTTCAGATCCACGCTGAAGTCCCGCTGTCTGAAATGTTCGGATATGCAACTCAGCTGCGCTCTCTGACCAAAGGTCGTGCTTCGTACTCCATGGAGTTCCTGAAGTATGACGACGCGCCGAACAACGTTGCGCAGGCCGTTATTGAAGCTCGTAGCAAATAAGCTACGGTTTAAATTTGAACTGATGCCTTCATCCAAAGTGATGAAGGCATAACGTAAGGAATATCGCCATGGCGAAAGAGCAATTTCAACGTAACAAACTGCACGTAAACGTGGGAACCATCGGTCACGTCGACCACGGTAAAACCACCCTGACTGCAGCTATCACTACCGTTCTGGCTAAAACCAACGGTGGCCAGGCGCGTGCGTTCGACCAGATCGACAGCACCCCGGAAGAAAAAGCACGTGGTATCACCATCAACACTGCACACGTTGAGTATGAAACCCCGTCTCGCCACTATGCGCACGTTGACTGCCCAGGCCACGCCGACTATGTGAAAAACATGATCACCGGTGCTGC